>JAIRML010000004.1 GCA_031258665.1 Oscillospiraceae bacterium
TCGCCGGGTTCGCCGCCTCTCCGGCGCCGCCCCCGTAGGAGGCGCCCGTCCCGGCCCCGGGCGCGGTCCCGGTGTTGCCGGGGGGTTCCGTCGGCCCCGCGTCGTCCGGCGCAGGGCTGGGCGCGGCGGGTGTCGGCGTGGTGTCGGAGACGCCCGCGGCCCCGTCCGCCGGGGCGTCGGCGGGCGTCGGGGCGTCGGCGGGCGTCGGGGCGGCCGGCGTCTCCGTCTCCGCGGCGGCCGGCCGCGGCGCGATGAAGTCGCCCGCCCCCTCGGTGAGGGCCGTGTCCAAGTTCATGTAGAACTTCACGCCGCGCCCCATGGGGATGACGTACATCTCCCAGCTCAGGTAACTGTCGATCGCGGGGACCTCAAAGCGGTAGTCCGCCGTGTCGCGGGCGGCGTCCTCCTGCATGACGGTGGGCGTGACGGCCGCGTAGGCCCCGCCCGGCGCCTGCTGCACCGAGAGCGCGCAGTCCCGCATGTTGCTCATGAGCTGCAGGCGCACCGTGACGAAGCAGCGCCCGTCCCGGAGCTCCACCAGCGCCTTTTCGTACACGACGCTGCGGCACATCCCCTCGCCCAGCGCGGCGTTTTGCGTGCCGCCGTCGTCCGTGCGGCCTGTGTCGGGGTTCAGGTAATACGTGAGGGTCGCGGCCAGGTAGACCCCGTCCGCCGCGGCCCGCGCGGGCGCCGCGGCGGACATACACAGCCACAGCGCCAGCAGGCAGATCCATCTCTTCTTCATCAAAACCGTCCCTTCTGTTGTATGTTGTGCGACGCCGCCGAGGGGTGTCAAAAGGTTAGTAACTTGTTGCCGCGAAGCGGCAACAAAAAAACAAGAATTTGGATTGTGGGTTGCAGGGGCAACCCACGTTAGAAAAAACTAACTTTCGGATGAAACGAGGGGCGCTTTCAGGTCGCTCTGTTTCAAAAACAGCACGACGTCCGCCTCGCTCTCGGGCATACCGCAGGCCGTCGCCCGCGCCCGGATGCGGACGCTCCCCTCCAGGCCGGCGTCGCCGCGGCGCAGCCGGATCGCGTCGCCGGGGATCAGCCAGCGCCCGCTGTTCTCGTGCGCCTCGTGCCAGGCGCCCTCCCGGCGGAAGCAGAGGCGGTCGAGCTGCCCGCGGATCAGGCGGCCGGTCTCGCGGTTTTGGTAGCGGATGGTCCGGGACCGCAGCTCCAGCGCGCAGCACCGGTTGAAAAACAGCAGGCGGGCGGGCTTGCGAAAGCCGATGTCGCCCATCGACATCACCGGTTTTTCCGGCCGGAACACGGTGAAGTCCGTCTGGTACACGCCGTCCGGGACACCGGACAGGGCCTCGTTTTTGACGAACCGGACCCGGCGCGCGGCGTGGCGGGCGATCTGGCGGCCGGCGGCGGCCCCGGCCAGGTCCTGCGGCACGTGGCAGATAAAGAACAGCGCCAGCTCCCGCGCCTCGCGGTCTGTGTAGCACATGTCCTCCCGGAGGAAGACGACGGAGTCCTCGTACCGCTCCCACAGGGGGGCGATGGCGGCCCGCCCCTGCGCGGTGAGCTGGATCTCATTTGTGTCTTTGCGTGTGTCCTTGCGCACGAGCCCCTTCTTTTCCAGCGCCGCGACGACGTCGAAGGCCGTGCTCCGGTTGACATCGAAGTACCCGGCCAACGCGGCGAGCGTCCGGCTCTTGCCGGGCCGGTTGTGCAGATATAGCAGATATTGATACTGCCTGGCCGTGATGGACATGTGGCTCTTTTCACCTCCGAAAACCGTGGCCGCCTGTTTGGCAAGCCGATCCTTCATGAGAGATACAATCCGCCCATTATCTTACCATCGGCGCGCCCAAAAAGCAATGCAAAACGGCCCGAAAAATGGCGCGAAAAATTTTTTTCCGCCGCGGCGTTCGGCACGCCTAACGCCAAAACCGCCCTCGGGGCGGCGGGGCGGGTGAGCATAAACAAACTGCGCCGCAATCGATACGGCAGGCTCCCGATTTTCCAAAAATGTAAAAATATGTAAGCAAAACGCGCTTGTCAATTGTTTGTGGGCACCCTTGACAAGCGCGCGGGGTTTTGTTATTATGGTGGCTGAGGGTTAGAAAATGCTAACCGCGGGGCGGCAGGGCCGCACGCGGAGGGGGCAAACGCCGGAGGGGTGTCAAAGGTGCGGTATATCCACGGACAAGCCGGGAAACCCGGTCGAAACAGCCCACAATATTAGCAAATACTAACCAAATCCTCAAAAGGGGCCGTTGTTTTCTCCCCGCGCGGCGCGCAGGCGGAGCGGGGATGCGGGCGGGACGCCCGCGCTCCCAGTCAGCACCTTATTGCCGCTTCGCGGCAATAAAAAACAAGAATTTTAGGTTGTGGGCTGCAGGGGCAGCCCACGTTGGTACCTTGTCGATCACCAATGTTTGGCCAAACATGATGATAGCAGTTCTCTCCGGCGATTGCCTGCCATAGCAAGGAAGGCTAGGCGGCGTTCACCGGAGGGAGACCACAATGCCGGCCCCACCGGGCCGGCGCCGGAGAAAGGATTGTTTTATGAAAAAAAGCAAAGTCTATGCCCTCACCCTCGCCGCAGTGCTGGCGTTCAGCGTGTTCGCCCTCTCCGCCAGCGCTCAGGTCGGTCAGTACGCCAACACTGCGCCCCTCGACGACAACAATGATCCTGTCTACTTCTATGCGTATTCGCTGGATGCGAACGGAGCTATCGTGATCGGCAACCCCGCGCCGCACGGCAACAACGTGGTGGACAGCTACGATGTCAATCTGACAGCCAACACGGCAACGATCTATTTCAAACTGGGTCATGTGACGATCCTCAACGAGGATGGCGAGGTAGTGTTTGATGAAGATGTCATTGTGAACAACTTCACGGTGGTCGGCGGAACTAGCT
>JAIRML010000013.1 GCA_031258665.1 Oscillospiraceae bacterium
TGATGCCCAGCGTGGCCAACATGCCCACGGCCGAGATGCCGACACCGTAGAGGCCGGACTCAAAGCTGGCCGCGCCGCCGGCCGCGAAGAAGCTGACAAGCACGCTGATGCTCACGATGACGACGGGGATCAGTGTGCTCATCATGCCGAGGGAGAGACCGCCGATGATCACGGTGGCGGGGCCGGTCTGCGTGGTTTCGGCGAGTTCCTGCGTCGGTTTGTAGGTATCTGAGGTAAAATATTCGGTAAAAAAGCCGATCAGCACGCCCGCGGCCAGGCCGGAGAGAATGGCAAAGTAGACGCCGAGGTGCTCCTTGCCCAGCAGGTGCCACACGAGCGGCAGCGCGATGACGGCGATGAGGATAGCCGAGATATAGGTGCCCTTGCGCAACGCGCGCAGAAGCACTTTTTGCTCCGCGTTTTCGCCGGAGCGGACAAAGAAGGTGCCGACGACGGAGGCGAGGATGCCGAGGGCCGCCATGGTCATGGGCACGGCCACGCCCGCAAAGCCGAGGCCGGCGGCCACGGCCAGCGCGGAGGAGGCCACGATGGAGCCGACGTAGGACTCGTACAGGTCGGCGCCCATGCCGGCCACGTCGCCCACATTGTCGCCCACGTTGTCGGCGATGACGGCCGGGTTGCGGGGGTCGTCCTCAGGGATCCCGGCCTCCACCTTACCCACGAGGTCGGCGCCCACGTCGGCGGCCTTTGTAAAGATCCCGCCGCCCACACGGGCAAACAGCGCCATCGAGGAGGCGCCCATGCCGAAGGTGAGCATGGCTTGGGTGATCCGCTGGATCTGATCCGCGTCCGGCAGATTGGCGTAAAACACAAACTTCAGCAGAAAGAACCAGATCGAAAGGTCGAGAAGGCCCAAACCAACCACGACAAAGCCCATGACGGTGCCGGAGCTGAAGGCGATGCGCAGCCCCTTGTTCAGACTCTGGCTGGCGGCGTTGGCCGTGCGCGCGTTGGCGAAGGTGGCGATCTTCATCCCGATGAAGCCGGAGAGACCTGAGAAGAAACCGCCGGTTATGAAGGCGAACGGCACAAAAGGGGTCAAAAATCCTAGTAGCGCCATGACGCCCAATACGACAAAGAGCACGACGAAAAAGATGATGACGCCTCTGTACTGGCGCCTCAGGTACGCGTTGGCGCCGGTGCGCACAGACAGTGCGATCTTCCGCATGGCCTCGGTGCCCTCCGGGAACGCCATCACCTGGCGCGACTGGAAATACGCGAAGAGCAGCGCGACGACGGCGCCCACAGGGGCCAGGTAAAACAGCCAACTCATAATGAATCCCAACTCCCATTCGGTAAAAATTTTGAGGAGATCTCCCCGCCGCACAGTTGTGACCCGAGGGAGGAGACGCCCATTTGCAAACACATTAATACTATAAGAAATGAGAGAAAAATGCAAGCGTTTTTCCGGAAGTGGACGGGGAAATTGTCTGGGGCGCCGCCACCCGGCACAGCGCCCGGCGCTGTGCCGGGTCTTCTGCCGGGGCATTTCACAAAAAGCCTCGGCGAATCCCTTGCAAAGCGGGTTTTCGGAGGCGGCTGAAAGTCTCGTCCGTCCGCTCAACATTTGTCCTCAATCTTTCGATATAAATGATGGCAGCCGGGCGGCGGAAGGGTCGTCCGGGCCGGCGATAGGGAGATAGCGGCGTTTCAAGGATGGAGTCACGCGGCTGGGGGCACAGGCCCCAGGCTTGGCCGGACCGTCTTGAGGCGCTATTTTTTGTCCAACGCGGGTTGCGGGGGAGAGGAGGGTCTATGAAGACAGACGCGGTCACATTTGATTTTGAAAAGGCCATAGCTTTGTTGCGCGGCATGGATTCTCTCAACTATTCCGGCAAAGTGCATATGATCACCGGGCTCACGGTGGAGTCGGCCGGGCCCTCTGTCAAGATCGGCGAGATGTGCCGGCTCTTCACGCTGCGGGGGGACAGGAGCATCCAGGCCGAAGTGGTGGGCTTCAAAGACAAACGGATTTTGCTCATGCCCTACGGCGACTTGGCGGGCGTGGGCCCCGGTTCGCGCGTCGTCTCGACGAACCGGACGCTGCGCGTGCCGGTGGGTATGGATGTCCGCGGCCGGGTGTTGGACGGTCTCGGCACGCCGATTGACGGCGGACCGCCGATCCATACAAATGAACATTACCCTGTGGAGAACACGCCGCCGAACCCGCTCACGCGGCCCCGTATCCACGAGGTCCTGCCACTCGGCGTGCGCGCCATCGACGGCCTTCTCACCTGCGGGCGCGGCCAGCGCGTCGGCATCTTCGCGGGTTCCGGCGTGGGGAAGTCCACGCTGCTCGGCATGATCGCCCGGAACGCGCGCTCGGACGTCAATGTCATCACGCTGATCGGCGAGCGCGGGCGGGAGGTCAACGATTTTCTCCAAAAGGATCTGAAGGCGGAGGGCCTGGCCCGCTCCGTCATCGTCGTGGCCTCCTCCGACCAGCCGGCTCTGGTGCGATCCAAATCCGCGTTGGTGGGCACAAGCATCGCCGAATACTACCGGGACCGCGGGCTCAACGTGCTGCTGATGATGGACTCCCTCACCCGGTACGCGATGGCGCAGCGGGAGATCGGCATGGCCGTGGGGGAACCGCCGGTGTCCCGGGGGTACACACCGTCCGTCTACACCGTCATGCCCAAGCTGCTGGAGCGCGCGGGCAACTCCGAGAAGGGCTCCATCACGGCGCTGTACACCGTGCTGGTGGAGGGCGACGACCTCAACGAACCGATCACCGATACGGCCCGCGGCATCCTGGACGGACACATCGTGCTCTCGCGGGGCCTGACCAACCGCAACCACTACCCGGCCATCGACATACTGGCGAGCGTCTCGCGCCTGATGCCGGACATTGTCACGAAAGAACACGGCCAGGCTGCCGGGCGCATGAAACGGCTGATGGCCGTCTACAAAGACGCCGAGGATCTGATCAACATCGGGGCCTACAAGGCGGGGTCCAACGCCGAGATCGACGAGGCGATCCGCCTCCACCGCGACATGGAGGCGATTTTGTGCCAGGAAGTCGACGAGACCTGCGCCTTTGCGGACACGGTGGCCCGCCTGACGGCGCTGGGGGCAGAGGGCGTATGAAAAAGTTTGTCTTTACGATGCAGTCGCTGCTCGGCGTGAAAATCGCGGTGGAAAAACAGGTGCGGGCCGAACTGGCCGAGGCGCGGCGGCGCGCGGAGCGTTTCCGGCGGGAGCTGCTGGAGAAGCAGGAGGCGTTCGCGCGGCAGCGGGCGGAAGCGGAGCGCAAAGCGCGGCGCGGCATCAGTGTGCGGGAGCTGCGTCTGCAAAACATTGGCTTTGACGCGCTCTTTGAGTCCCTCGCGCGGCAAAGCCGCAAGGCGGAAGTGGCCGAGGAGGAGGCCGGACGCGTCCGGCGGCGGCTCATAGACACGATGCGGGAGAGAAAAATGCTGGAAAAGCTGAAGGAAAAGCAGTGGAACGCCTACCGGGAGGAGGTCCGCCGGGAAGAGGCCCTGCTGATCGATGATTTCTTGTCCAACCAGTTGAATGAGGGCGGAGGTGCGACGCGTGGCTGAGCAGGCGATGCGGGTGAGAAACGAGCGGCCGGAGGATGACGAGGTCCTGGTGGACCAAAAAAAGGGCAAACGGGGCCGAACGGAGAAGGTGTTGGTGCGGGCGGGCCGAAACAAGAAGCGGGAGAAGAGAGAAAAGAAGCCGTTGTCCCCGCTGAAAAGTCTGCTGATCGCGCTGTTGGCGGCCGTTTTGCTGCTCGGCGCGGCCGGGGCGCTTGTCCTCTTTGACCTGTTTGGCGTGAAGCGTGTCTTGGCCGACACACTGGGTCTCACGCAAGCGGCGTCGGATGCCCGTGAGGAGCGGCTGCAAGCGTGGGAGACGGAGCTGCAAAACGACGCGATGGCGCTCAAAAATGAGCGGGACACGCTGGATATGAAGGAAAAGGAGGTCTCTGGCCGCGAGAGTGAGGCGGAGGCCAAGGCGCGGACGCTGGACGGAAAGATCGCCGAATACGAGGAGATGCTCGCTCAACTGAGCGGGGAAAACACCGATATTAATGACGTGATCAAAGTGCTGGAGAGCATGAGTACCGAGACCGCGGCCCCGGTGCTGCTCGCCATGGCGGACAGGCAGTCCATGCTGCGTGTGTTCGCCGGGCTGAAAACAGCCGTGCAGTCGGCGCTGCTGGAGGCCATG
>JAIRML010000008.1 GCA_031258665.1 Oscillospiraceae bacterium
TTATACTCAGACACGGCGGCCTTGTCAACCCCCATTTTCACGACACCGGCGTCAAAATACCGCGAAATGCCGAGGGCCACGTCGAAAATAGAAATTTATGGACAATCGCGGGACACGCGGCCCGGCGGCGGAGCGGGCCGGGGGCCGGGCGATTTTGTGCCGCGCGGGGGCTGGATTTTTGGGCGCGGATATGCTAAAATAAAGGCGCCATTCATACGATTCATCACATGGGGAGGCGTATCAATCTCAGTGGGATTTGGAGGAAACCGATGAACAAAAAGCTGCGGGAGAAGGTGAGAGAGGCATTTGCCTCTGTGCTGCCCGTCACGGCCATCGTGTTGGGCATCAGTATTGTCGTAGATATGTCTGTCAGCACCGTCACCATGTTTTTGGCGGGGGCTCTGCTGCTCATCTTGGGGATGGGCCTGTTCTCTTTGGGCGCGGACATGTTCATGATGCCGATGGGGGAGGGCGTAGGCGGGCAGATCGCGCGGAGCGGAAAACTGTGGCTGCTGATAGGCGTCTCCTTTTTTCTCGGTTTTGTTGTCACCGTGGCCGAGCCTGACTTGCAGATTCTGGCCGGGCAGGTGCCTTCGATCCCCAACGGACTCCTCATCGCGAGCGTGGCGGCCGGCGTGGGGGCCTTTCTTGTGTTGGCTTTGCTGCGCGTGCTGTTTCGCGTCAGCCTGTCGCGGCTGCTCATCGGGTTTTATCTGGCGGTCTTTTTGGTCTCGTTTTTCGTGCCCAAAAATTTTGTGTCCGTTGCCTTCGACTCCGGCGGCGTCACCACCGGGCCGATCACGGTGCCCTTCCTCATGGCGCTCGGGCTTGGCCTGGCCTCGGCCAGGGGCAGCAAGGACTCGCACGACAACAGCTTCGGCATGGTGGCGCTGTGTTCCATCGGCCCCATTTTGGCGGTGCTGATCCTCGGCAGCGGGTTCTCCACGCGGCCGGTGCGGCAGGCGCCGGCGCCGGTACCCTTTGTGAGCACAACGGCCGAGGTGGCCCGACACTTTGCCGCCGAATTTCCCCGCTATCTGCGCGAGGTTGCGGTGGCGCTTGTCCCCATCTTGTTCTGCCTGTTTGTGTTTCAGATCTTGTCGAAAAAATACCGCAAGCGCCAGCTTCTGCGCATGGGCATGGGGTTTGCGTACACCTTTTTGGGGCTGACGCTCTTTTTCACCGGTGTCAATGTCGGGTTTATTCCCGTGGGGCAGCAGATCGGCGCCGAGATCGCCGCGTCCGACTACAAATGGATGCTGATCCCCATCGGGATGCTCATCGGGTACTACATCGTGGCTGCCGAGCCGGCCGTCCATGTCTTGAACCGGCAGGTGGAGGAGGTGTCGGGCGGCCATGTGAGCGGCCGCGCGATGCGTGTCAGCCTCTCCATCGGCATGGCCGCGGCGCTGGCCATCGCCATGATACGGGTGCTCACGGGTGTCTCAATCTATTGGTTCATGATCCCCGGGTACGCCCTCGCGCTGGGGCTCACGTTTGTGGTTCCGAAGATCTTCACGGGCATCGCCTTCGACTCGGGCGGCGTCGTCAGCGGGCCGCTCACGTCGACCTTTTTGCTGCCCTTCGCCATGGGAGCCTGCGAGGCCGCCGGCGGCGACATCATGACGGACGCCTTCGGCGTGGTCGCGATGGTCGCGATGATGCCGCTGATTGCGGTGCAGATCATGGGACTTGTATTTGTGAGAAAGATGAAGAAAGTGGAAGCCGTCGAATTCCCCGCGGGTGTCGCCCTCGAAGATGCGGACGACATCATCGAGCTGGACGGCGAAGAGGAAGAAGAGCTCATCGATTTTGACGATAACGATGACGATGACGATTGCAAGGAGGAACCATCTGATGGTGGGTCATGACAGGCGACCGGGGGTCAAGTTGCTCATCGCTGTGGTGGACAGAGACAGGGCGAAATACGTCACGGAGCTGTTCCGCGGGATGCACATTCACACGGGCATGGCCATGCTGGCCCGGGGGAGCGCCAATTCGGAGATGCTGGACCTGCTCGGTCTTGGGTCGGCCGACAAAGTGATGCTCTTGAGCTTGGAACCGGTCGCCAAGGTGAAGTTTGTTTTGGACACGCTGTTTGAAAAACTGAAACTCAGTCGCCCAGGCAAGGGGATTGCCTTTACCCTGCCTCTGTCCGGCATCGGCGAAGCGCTGAACCACATGCTGGAGGAGGAAGCCAGGGAACTCATGCACGGCGAGGTGGGAAACGAGATGGAAAAAGAACATGGGGAGATCAGGCACAGCCTGATCGTCACGGTTGTGAACGCGGGGTTTTCTGAGGATGTCATGGAGGCGGCTCGGGAGGCCGGAGCCACGGGCGGCACCATCATGCTGGCCCGGCGGGTGGCCCTCGACGAGGAGGCGGTGACGATCTTCGGGGTCGAAGTGGACGTTGAAAAGGAAGTGATCGTCATCTTGGCCGCCAAGGAGGCCAAGCGGGCCATCATGCAGGCCATCAGCC
>JAIRML010000221.1 GCA_031258665.1 Oscillospiraceae bacterium
CGCGCCGCCCCCGCCCTGCGGGTGCGGCTGGGTTCTCTGGAGCCCCGCACGCTGGACGCGGAGACAACGGCGCGGCTCGCCGCGCTGCCGGGCCTCTGCCCTCACTTCCACGTGTCGCTGCAGAGCGGCTGCGACGAGACCCTGCGGCGCATGGGCCGCCGGTACGACACGGCACACTACGCCGGCGCGCTCGCGCGGCTGCGGGCGGCCCTGCCAGGCTGCGCCGTCACCACGGACCTCATCGTGGGTTTTCCGGGGGAGACAGAGGCGGAGTTTGCCGACACGCTCTCGTTCATCGAGGCGTGCGCCTTTTCGGGGATGCATATCTTCCCCTACTCGCGCCGGCCGGGTACGCCGGCGGCCGACATGCCCGGGCAGGTACCCCGGGTGGAAAAGCGGCGCCGGGCGGCCTTGGCCGGCCGGATGGCCGTCCGGATGGCCGACGCCTACCGGGCCGGCTGCGTGGGACATACGGTCCAGGTCCTCTTTGAGACGGAGGCGGACGGCGTCTTGGTCGGGCACGCGGAAAATTACCAGCTCGTCCGCTGTGCCGCCGCGGGGCTGCGCGGGCAGCTGCGCCCCGTCCTCATCACAGCCGCCGCGGAAAACGCACTGGTTGGTCAGTTGATCTAACGCGGGCTGCCCCCGCAGCCCACAACCCAAAATTCTTGTTTTTTATTGCCGCTTCGCGGCAATAAGGCACCAACGCGGGCTGCCCCTGCAGCCCAAATTATACATTTCGATGCGTTGTATTTCGATACAATACATTTCGCGGGGAGGGCAATATGAACGTATATCGGTGCTATGTAGAAAAAAAACCTGGCTTCGACGGGGAGGCCCGGGCACTTTTGGCCGACTACCGCGGGTTTTTGCAACTGAGCACGCTGCGCGGCGTGCGGCAGTTTCACCGGTACGACATCGAGGGGATCGATGAGGCCACCTACGCGGCGGCGCGGTCGGTCGTACTGTCTGAACCTGTGTGCGACAACCTCCATGAAGAGGCGCTGCCGCCGCTGCCGGACACCGTGCGGCTGCTGGCCTACGAGTCCCTGCCCGGGCAGTACGACCAGCGGGCCGACTCCTGCGCCCAGTGCATCCAGATGATCACAGGCGGCGAGAGACCCCTGGTGCGCACAGCCCGCGTCCTGGCGCTGGACGGCATCTCAGAGGAGGAACTGGCCACCCTGGCCGCCTATGTGATCAACCCCGTCGAGTGCGGCGAAGCCCCGTTGGAAAAACCCGCGACCTTGCGCCGGACCCTCGAACCGCCCGCGCCGGTGGCCGTCCTCAACGGCTTCACCGCACTGGGCGGGGCGGACCTCTCCGCGCTGCACGCCGCCCACGGGCTCGCGATGGACATGGCGGACCTGCTGTACCTCCAGGCGTACTTTCGCGCCGAGGCGCGCGACCCCACGCTGACGGAGCTCAAGGTGGTGGACACCTACTGGTCCGACCACTGCCGCCACACGACCTTCCACACACATCTGGGCCGGATCTCCATCGGCGACGCCCGCGTGCGGCAGGCCTACGACACCTACCTGACGGCGCGGCAGGACCTCTACGGCGCCGAGGCCAAGAACCGCCCGGTGACCCTGATGGACATCGCCACCTGCGGCGTGAAGTGGCTGAAAAAGCAGGGCCGCCTGCCCCGCCTGGACGACTCGGCCGAGGTAAACGCCTGCACGGTGCGCGTGCGGGCCGATGTGGACGGGCGCGAGGAGGACTGGCTCCTGCTGTTTAAAAACGAGACACACAACCACCCCACGGAGATCGAACCCTTCGGCGGCGCGGCCACTTGCATCGGCGGCGCCATCCGCGACCCGCTCTCCGGCCGGGCCTATGTGTATCAGGCCATGCGCGTGACCGGCAGCGGCGACCCGCGCGCGCCGGTGTCCGAGACTCTTTCCGGCAAGCTGCCGCAGCGCAAGCTGACCGTCACGGCGGCGGCTGGCCACTCATCTTACGGCAATCAGATCGGTGTCGCCACGGGTCTCGTGCGGGAGATCTACCACCCCGGCTACCTTGCCAAACGCATGGAATTGGGCGCGGTGGCGGCGGCGGCGCCCGCCGAGGCCGTCGTCCGGGAGACGCCCGCGCCGGGCGATCTGGTGATCTTGCTCGGAGGGCGCACCGGCCGGGACGGGATCGGGGGCGCCACGGGCTCCTCCAAGAGCCACAACACACAGTCCGTCTCGGACTGCGCCGCCGAGGTGCAAAAGGGCAATGCCCCGGAGGAACGCAAGCTGCAGCGGCTGTTTAAAAATCCCGAGGTCACGCGCCTCATCCGCCGCTGCAACGACTTTGGCGCGGGCGGCGTCGCCGTGGCCGTTGGGGAACTGGCCGACGGGCTCCTCATCCGGCTGGACCGGGTGCCCAAGAAGTACGAGGGTCTGACCGGCACGGAGCTCGCGATCTCGGAGTCGCAGGAGCGCATGGCGGTCGTCGTGTCGCCCGGCGACGCCGCGCGTTTCATCGAGGCGGCCGAGACGGAGAACCTGGAGGCCACCGTGATCGCCGAGGTGACAGAATCTCCCCGGCTTGTGATGGAACACGAGGGCCGCGTCATCGTGGATCTCGCCCGCGCCTTTTTGGACACCAACGGCGCGGCGCGGCGGGCCTCGGTGCATGTCGCCCCCGTGCCGCCGGAGCGGCCCGGGGGCGCGCCGGGCGCCGGCGAATTGGCGGAGCGTCTGCTCCTGCTCGCCTCCGACCTCAATTTTTGCTCTCAAAAAGGCCTGGTGGAGCGGTTCGACAACACCGTTGGGGCGGGCTCCGTGTTCATGCCGCACGGCGGCCGGCACCGTCTCACCCCCACGCAGGTCATGGCGGCGCTGCTGCCGGCGCCGGTCGGGCGCACCACCGGCACGGCCAGCGTGATGAGCCACGCATTTGACCCATATCTCTCAGAGGCCGACCCGTTCGACGCCGCCCGGCGGGCGGTGATCGAGTCGGTGGCCAAGCTGGTGGCCGCCGGGTGCTCCCACCGGGAGGCCTACCTCACGCTGCAAGAATATTTCCCGCGGCTGCGCGAGGACGCGGACCGGTGGGGTCTGCCCTTCGCCGCGCTGCTGGGCGCCTTTGAGGCCCAGTGCGCGCTGGGTGTCGCCGCCATCGGAGGCAAGGACTCGATGTCCGGGTCATTTTTAGACCTGGACGTGCCGCCCACGCTGGTCTCATTTGCCATCGCGCCGGGCCGGGCCGCGGACCTCCTCTCCCCCGAATGGAAGGGCGCCGGACACCCGGTGAGCCTGCTGTGCGCGCCGGCCGGCCTTGGGCGCCCGGA
>JAIRML010000226.1 GCA_031258665.1 Oscillospiraceae bacterium
TGCGCCACTACCGGGAGACACTGTCCTTTTACAGCTGCACCGTCTCGGAGTTTGAACAGCGGATCATCCGCTCTTTTTTCCAAGGCGGACACTACGAGCGCCACCTGAACCGGATGCGCCTTGTCTACAAAAAGAAGCGGGACGCGCTGCTGGAGGGGCTGTCTCCTCTGAGGCCCGCCCTGTCGGTCGGCGGCGTGCGCGCGGGGCTCCACCTGCTGCTGCACGTCCAAGGCCTCAGCGAGGCGGCGCTCGTCTCCCGGGCCGCCGCGCGGGGGGTGCGCGTCTACCCGCTCTCCCACTACCACTGGGGGCCGCCGCCGCCCTCGCACACCGTCGTGGCGGGGTATGCCGGCCACACCGCAGACACCCTGCGCCAGGCGGCCCGCCGGCTGGTCGAGGCCTGGGGCTGACGCCATGCGGGCGGTGTTGTTTTTGGCGTTTTGCGGACCTACACCCACAGCTTTTTGCCGCTGACCTCGCCGACTGTCAGCCGCAGGACGGCGACGCGGCGGACCTGTTCCTCCGAAAATGAGAACGAGCGCCCCGGCGCGTATTGCCGCATCACGGCCCGCAGCGCCGCCGCCTTTTCTCCGTCGTCCGACACTTCCTCCACAAGCCCTGCCCCACAGACGCTTTCGTATTCCATTGTGTACTGACAGGCCTGCTCACCCGGCACCAGCCGGTGCCCGCAGTCCATCTCAAAGGCGGCATGGGGGTTTGCCCGCAAAAGCGCCATCTTCCTGCCCTCGCGCCGCCCGTGAAAATACAGCACAAGCGCCCCCGCCTTCTCCGCCGCCCCGAAGTTGAGCGGCACTATGTAGGGGTACGCCCCGTCGAACATCGCCATGCGGCACACATCGCACTTTTCCATGATCTTCCGGATCTCGTCCCGGTCTGTCACCACTGCCTTCATCGCTTTCCTTCCTTTCCCGCCAGCGGACCGCGCCCCGCCGCCGACCGTCTGCGCACAGGATCTCTCTGGCTCGAAGCCCCGCTCCCATTGTAATGGAAACGGCGTCATTCGTCCACACAAAAGCGCGGCGGCGGGATATTCGCCTGTGGCGGGACCCCACTCCTTCAAGAACCATCCATCCACACACCCATTTCTGCCCGAATGAACTGCGACGGCGTGACGCCAACATACCGCTTGAACTCGCGGATCATGTGGGACTGGTCACTGAAACCCATCTCCGCGGCGATTTGCGAGCCGATTTTCTCGTCGGGCGCAACGGCGAATTTAGAGATGAGTCTATGTGTCCGAATGATTTTCAGGAAGCGCATGACAGAAAATCCCGTCTGCTCTTGAAACACGCGGTTGATGTACTGCCTCGTGTATCCGGTTTCCCGCTCGAAGTCGTTCAGGCACACACATGCGCCGCCGCCCAGTATCTGCCCCACAATATAGTCGCACAACACCTGCTTGCCAGACACGTCGCGACCCTCGTACATCTTGCCGTAAACGCGGACAAATTTCTCAATTTGTGCCCCGAAGTTCCAGTCGGATACGACGCGCTCAATGATATCATTGCGAAGACAAACGTCGGCCAATGGTATCCTTTCTCCCAACGTGTCTGACAGCCGCAAGTCGGTCAAAAGCAACGACTGCCCCGACAGAAACCGTATGCCGAAATAGCTGTATCCAGGTCGAAACTCCATGCTGTAAGGCGATGCGTTTGGCCCAATAATTTCCGCGCCGTAGTCATTTGCCGTGTCGTTGCGGTAAAACATCAGGTCGATGCAGGCATCCGTGATGACGATGGGCGCAGGGGTACAGGACGCGGGAATATCAAACGAGTAAAACAACGCGATCCCGAATTCAGACATCATTTTTTTGCCGGTAATTCTCGCCGCACAGTCTGATACCTGGCTGATCTGTGAACAATATGGATCTGTCATCCGAAAACATCGATACACCCCCGTTCCGTCGCGCTTCTGTCCCGATGGCGCCAGATTTCTTCCATGCACAAGTCCAACGTGGGTTGCGCCCGCAACCCACAACCGGGCGCCCCGCGGCGGCGCGGAGCCTCCTACTGGTCTATGACAGCCTCAAGTTCTATCTCCACCAACTGCGCGGGGCGGTTGAGGGCCGCTATGCCCACAGCGGTAAACAATGGGCGCACATCCGCGAAGATCTCGGAATACGCGCGGCATATTTCCCCTGTCTGCGACATGTCCGTCGTGTACGCTTTGACAGCAAAGACATCAGCCGCCTTGGCCCCGGCCTTTTCAAGCAGACACACCTGTTTTTCGAGCACATACTTGGTCTGCTCGTACGCGCTGCCCTCCCCATGCACCGAGCCGTCTGGTTGTACGGATGTGGTACCGCCGATCTTGACATAATTTCCTATTTTTACCATTCGTGAGTAACCCACCCTCTCCTCCAGCGGCGCGCCGGAGGAATAATTGGTTCTGTTCAACCCCATATCTTTTCCTCCTGTTACAATAAATTTGGTTGAAGCCACGGCTTAGATCAAGGTCTATATTTTGGCCTTAAATCTGTCGTAACGGAACGCGCTCACGTCCAATGTCGTCGGTTCCCCCGCCGCGAGCTCCGCCAACAACATGCCTGCCGCCGGCGAAATCCCAAACCCATGCCCTGAGAACGCGCACCCGAAGACAAGTCCCGGCGCCTCGTCGGTGAGTCCCATCACGGGCACGTGGTCGGCGCACTCGTCGATCCACCCCGCCCATGTCCGCACAATCTTCGCCCCGCTCAGCGCCGGAAAATATCCGAGTATCGCGCGGCACACGCTCGGCGCGGTCATGCTGTTGGACACCGGCGTACCATCGTTCCTGTTGTACGCCTCATAACCCGAGGAACCGCCAAACACAAATGAGCCATGCATACTCTGGTGGCCGTAGAAGTCCGCCTTGGCCGTGCCGAGCATCTGGTAAAACATCGACGGCATCTCCTCGGTGACAAGCACCTCCATGAGCACCGGCGCCATCGGCACATAAAACCCCAGGCTGCCGAGCACCGCCCCGCTGTCGTACCCGGCCGCAAGCACGATGCTGTCGGCCTCGTAGATCTCCCCCGAGGACGTGACCGCCTCCCGCACTCTGCCGCGCACTTTGCGTATGGCCGTCACCTCCCTGCCGGTTATGAAGCGTGCGCCGCCTCGCCTGGCCGCCCGGTAAAACGCCAGCGTGACGAGCATCGGGTTGGCGTGTCCGTCGGTGGGGCACCACGACGCGCCTGCTACCTCGTCGGAGAGATAGGGACATATCTCCCTGGCCTCCGCGGCGTCTATCATGCGTACGTCCAGTCCGCACGCATTGGCGTTCTTTGTGAGCCCGCGCAATATGTTGAGGTGTTCCTCCGTCTTGCCAAGGCGCAAATTCCCTTTCTGGCAGTACTCCACATCCATGCCGAGCTCCTCGGAGAGCGACGGCCACAGGTTCCGCACACTGTACATCGCCATCGGCAGCTCGCGCGGGTCACGCCCGGACTGCCGCACACCGCCGCCGTTGCGCGAGGAACCCCCATTGCCTATCGAGTCGCTCTTTTCAAGCACGATCACCGACAATCCCTTTTTTGTGAGGTTGTAAGCGGCGGCGCTGCCTATGGCGCCCGCCCCGATCACGATGACGTCCGCTGCCGCCCCGCTCATACGGTCTCGACCTCCCTGGCAAACACGGACATCTCTATGGGGCGCATGGGCGCGCGCGCCGTGGCGTCATCGATTTGGGTGATAGAGGCGCCAAGTTCCCGCGCGACGAGGGAACGCACGAGCCGGCCGCATGTCTGCCCCTGGCACAACCCCATGCCACAGCGCAAAAAGCGTCTCACCTCGTGGAGAGTATACATGCCGTCGCGCACCGCGCGCCTGATTTCGCCCTTTGTGATTTCTTCGCAGCGGCATATGATAAGTCCGTCGTCATCTGCGGGCGTAAACAGCCCCTCAGTCCCCGTCCTGTCGTCCAACGTGGGCTGCCCCTGCAACCCACGACCTAAATTCTTGTCTTTTGTTGCCGCTTCGCGGCAACAAGGCACTATTTCTCCCAACGCGCTACGCCTCCCTTCTCCAAAACCGCGTCCTGGCACACGCTCCCCCCGGTACGCGAAAGGTGAGCAGATACGTGTGGTCAAACGCCGGGGATGTTCGCACATCCACAATCTCCGCGCCGCACACCACCGCCCCGCTCCGGTCCAACGCCACGCCTCGCTCCCCCTTTTGCGGGACCGGCTGAAATTCATACGGTACCGTCACCGCGGCAAAGCCATCCCCCACATCCTCGTTGACCAGGAACACCGCCTGGCCCGAACAGGACGCCACGCACAGTCCGCAGCCGATACAGACGGCCTTCTCATCCACGGCGGGTAGCGAGACAATGTCGGCGCCCACCTTGATACACCCCTTGGGGCAGGCGTCCTGACACGGATTGCAGGGGATATTCTGCGTACACTCGATGACCGGATGTACGCCCGCGGCGGATGTTACCCCGGGGTACCGCGCGACTTCCTCCTCTGAAAGGTACCCCCTGCGCAGCAGACTGTCCGATATGTCATATCCCTCGTCGGTCTTTTGGAACACCTTGCCGCGATTCTTGGGCGCGAACATCCCCTCCCGCAGGCTGCCGAGCGCGCTCTTCAGTTCCTCCAGCCTGGACTCCAACTCCTGTGCGGACAGATACCCGAGTTCAGCCGCAGCCGCCGCGCCGGCGG
>JAIRML010000246.1 GCA_031258665.1 Oscillospiraceae bacterium
AAAACGCTCACCACCGCGCTGAACCGCCTCTTTCTCCCCGTTCGCAAGATCCTCGGGCTGGCGCTTTCGATCGGCGTGGGGCACCCCTGCGAGACCCTGCCCGACATCGCCCGCAGTTATCGTGAAGCGCGTGAGGCGCTTGAATATCAGATCCTTGTGGACGCCAATCAGTGCGTATACCTGGGCGACATCGAACTGGACCCCGTCGGCTTTGAGTACGTGGACAGCAGCTACACAGAAGACATTCTGCGCCAGATCAAGGTCGGCAGCTGGGCGGACTTGGAGGACGCCATCAAACGGCTGCTCCACTACTTCAAGAGCATGCATCTGAATCTTCAGCAGCACCATATCTTTCTGCTTGAGCTCTCCACCGGCTTTTTGAATCTCATCCGCGCCTACAAGCTGGACGCCCGGGAGGCCGGCCTGGAGATGATGCTCACCGAAAAATTTGCTTTTCAGTCCAGAAACCTGGACGAGATGGGCCGGCGTTTGCTCGAATACTGCGAAAATCTGCGCCGCCTCATTCGCCGCGCGCGCAAAGATACGACGCGCCTCATCGTCGAAAAGGCGCGCGTCTATCTGCTCGAACACTACGCGGAAAGCGACCTCTCCGCCGACGAGATGTGCACGGAGCTGAACCTCCGCCCGGCCTACTTTTCCACGATCTTCAAACGGGAGACCGGGCTCAATTTTGTCGCCTTTCTCACGAAATTGCGCATGGAAAAGGCGCTCGAATACCTCGACGCCACCAATCTCAAGACATATGAGATCGCCGAAAAAGTGGGGTACGCGGACGCGAACTATTTCAGCTACGTCTTTAAAAAGCACTACGGCGTATCCCCTTCCAAATACAGAACCGACAGGATGACAACCCATGAAACGGAGCGGGCGGAACGCGTCGGAAGCTAGCGGCGGCCCGGCGTTTTGGCGGGCACGCCGTTATCTGCGGGGTAAGAGTATCCAATTTATGATCTCCACCTCCTTCACCTTGGTGGCCACCGGCTGCATGATGGGGGTTGGTTTTCTTTTGTATACCCAATTCACCTCCTCCCTCAAAAATACGATGCTGCAGGAAAACCGGCAGCTCGTGAACCAAGTGACGCTCAATGTGACAAATTACACGCGCAACATGATGCGTATCTCAGATTCGATGTATTACAGCGCCATCAAAAATGCCGACATCTCGGAGCCTCAGGCGCTTGAGAAAGAGATGGACCTCCTCTACGAGGCCAACCGGAATTCGCTCATCAGCATCGCCTGCTTCACCGAGGACGGGGCGTGGGTGGCCTCCTCGCCGGTCTCTGTCATGAAGCCTGTCCATGTCGCGCAGCAGGAGTGGTTCACCCGCGCCACCACGACGATGGAAAACCTGCACTTCTCTGCCCCGCACGTGCAAAATCTTTTCATCGCCAACAACTACCGCTACTACTGGGTGGTATCGCTCAGTCGCATGGTGGAACTCACACGCCGCGGCCAGACCAGCCGCGGCGTGCTGTTGGTGGACATGAACTACAGCGGCATCGAACAGATCTTCTCGCGCATCGGCACCGATACGGCCGGCTACGTGTACCTCATCGACCCGAACGGCGAGATCATCTACCACCCCAAACAAAGGCTGATCTACTCGAACCTCTACCAAGAAAACAACCTTGCCGCCGCCGACTACTCCGACGGCCTCCATGAGGAGACCTTCCGCGGCGCCACGCGGCAGGTGGTGGTCAAGACCGTGGGGTACACGGGCTGGCGCGTCGTCAGCGTCATCCCCAACAGCGAGTTTGCGTTCGGCTTCAGTCAGGTGCGCCTGTTTGTCATCGCGGTGGTGGGCTTTGCGATCATTTTGCTCATCATCGTCAACAGTTTCGTCTCCTCCCGCGTGGCCGACCCGATCAAAAAACTCGAACAGTCCGTCAAAGACCTCGAACACGGCTCCCTGGATCTCGACATCTATGTGGGCGGCCCCTACGAGATCGAGCACCTGGGCAGCACAATCCGCTCGGTGGTGGAACAGATGCGCGGTCTGATGCGGGAGATCGTACGGGAGCAAGAGGACAAGCGCCGAAGCGAATTCGACGCGCTGCAGGCGCAGATCAACCCGCATTTTCTATACAATACGCTGGGTTCCATCGTCTGGATGATCGAGAGCGGCCGGTACAAAGAGGCCATCTCCATGGTCACGGCGCTGGCGAACCTGTTTCGCATCTCCCTCTCACAGGGCAGCGCGATCATCCCCATCCGCAGCGAACTGCAGCACGCGGGGTACTACCTCTACATCCAAAACATCCGCTACAAGAACAAATTCACTGTGGAGATGCATGTGGACCCGGAGATCGAGTATTTCCAAACCATCAAGCTGATCATCCAGCCGCTGCTCGAAAACGCCATTTACCACGCCATGGAACTGATGGACGGCGACGGGGTGATTACGCTCAGCGGCCGCCGCTGCGGGGACGACGTCTACATTGAGGTGCGGGACAACGGCCTCGGCATCCCGCAGGACAAGCTGGCCGCCCTGCTCACGGGAGGCCCATCCGCCGGCGGCAAACGCGGCAGCGGCATTGGGCTGCGCAATGTGCACCAGCGCATCCGGCTGTACTACGGTGAGGCCTACGGCCTGGAGATTGAGAGCGAAGTGGATGTGGGCACCGTGGTGCGCATCCATCTGCCGGTGGACACGGGCGGCCTCACCCCGGAAAGCGGGGCGTGAGCGATGGAGCGGTGGATGAAACGGTTTTGGAAGATTCGGATCCCCGCGCTTTTTGTGCTCATCGGGCTCTGTTTCGCGCTGGTGCTGTCGGTGGCGCTGGACAGCGACCCGCCCGGCCAGAAGGCGCCGCCCGGCCCGTTCAGCGTCGTACTGTACGGGGACCGGGCCGACCGCTGGGTCCCCCTGAACCAGGGGCTGCGCCAGGCCTGCGACGAGCTCGGCTGGATCGGCCCGGCGGTGGTGCTCGCGCCGCCGACCGGCCCCGAGGAGCAGATTCGACTTTTGCAGCGCGAGATCACCGGCGGCGCGCAGGGCCTGATCGTCGCGGCCACAGACAGCGAGGCTGTCCGCGCCTTTCTGGCAGAACAAGCCACCCCGCGCATCCCCGTGGTCACGGTGGAGACCGGCGCGGGCACGGACTGGCCGGCCATCCGCGCCGACGACGAGCGCATGGGCGAAGAACTGGCCGTCCAGATGGCCGCCGCCGGTGTCACGGAGGCGACACTGCTGCAAACCCACCTCTACCGGGACAGCGTGCGCCTGCGCTACGACGCCTTTGCGCGGCGGGCGCAGGCACTGGGGATCTCCCTGACGCAGTGGCGCTTTTCTATGCCCGACACCGACCTCGCCCAGGCCATCGCCGACTCTCTGCTGGGCCAGCCGGCCCGGAACCTCGTGGCCTTCAGCACCGAGGCGCTGGAGTGTTCCATCGACGCGCTGCAGGGCACCCCCCTGCCGCCGGCGCTCTATGGCATTGGCTACAGCGATCAGATCATCGCCTCCCTCGACCAGGGTCTCATCGACGGTCTCTGCTGCCAAAACGAGTACAAGATCGGCTACCTTGCCCTCATGCAGCTCGCCGGCGCGATGGGCGTCAGCCCCCCGACGGACCCCACTTGGGTGGAGTTTCGCTACATCAACCGCGCCAACATGTACGACCCCGACATCCAGCGGCTGATCTTTCCGATCATCCAATGATTCCACTGCAAAAAAGCCAACGTGGGCTGCCCCCGCAGCCCTGGGCCCAAATTCTTGTTTATTTGTTGAAAAAAACTTTGTTTTTCAACAACACGGGGGTTGGATCGAGGCGCTGAGGCGCCTCGCGGGGTGCGCTTTTCAGCTGTTTTCCGTGCGCACGCACGGTTCGAAAGTCCGAAAGGAGGATGCCGACGATGAGACGGACGCTTGGGCTGCTCTGCGCCGCCGCCATGCTGGCCGCCGCCGGGTGTGGACAGACCTCCCCCGACAAAGAGCCGCAAAACATCAAGATCGGCGTGAGCATTTACGACCAATACGACACATTCATCGGCCTCTTGACCGACCGCTTCCTCCGTCTGGCGCGTGAGAAGGAGGAAGCGCTGGACACGACGATCACGATCTTACAGGAGAGCGCCGCCGGCAATCAGATAGACCAAAACGTCCAGGTGGAGGACTTCATCCAAAGCGGATGCGACGTCATCTGCATCAACATAGTGGACCGCACCGACGCCTCGGTGATCATCGACATTGCCGAGGCCGCGGGGATCCCGGTGATCTTTTTTAACCGCGAGCTGGTGGAAGAAGATCTCGAACGCTGGGACAAACTGTACTATGTGGGCGCCGAGGCGCTCCAAAGCGGCCGGATGCAGGGGCAGATTTTGATTGATCTCTGCCGGTCCGGCTTCAAACAGGTGGACCGCAACGGCGATGGGCTCCTGCAGTACGTGATGCTGGAGGGCGAGGCCGGCCATCAGGACGCGATCATGCGCACGCAATACAGCGTGAGCACGGTGGAGGCGGCCGGCTACCGGCTGGAGCGTCTCGGCGACGAGATTGCCAACTGGAACCGGGCGCAGGCGGACAACAAGATGACGCAGTTTTTGGAGGCGCACCCGAATGCCATTGAGGTGGTGTTTTCGAACAATGACGAGATGGCGCTGGGCACCATCGACGCGTTGCACCGCGCCGGCGTGCAGCCGGAGGACTGGCCTGTCGTCCTCGGGATCGACGGCACACCCGCGGCCCTGCAGGCCCTAGAAGAGGGCGAGATGGCCGGCACAGTCTTAAACAACGCTCTGGGCCAGGCCCAGAGCATGCTGGACCTGGCCTGCGCCGTCGTCGTCGGCTCCCCCCTGCCCGACAACCTGGAGAACGGCAAATACATCCGGCTCCCTTACGAGACCATCACCCCCGCCAACGTAGCGCGGTACAAAGAGACAAGCTGAGCAGTCTTTCGATTGACGCAGTACAGGAATATCGCCTGTCTCGGAAATCTATGATGAATTTCTTTTTCATTCTCCAGAGTCTCCACTCAAAATGTCACGAATCATTTCTGCTTGGCTTGGCAATTCCGCAGAGGCGTATATCCAAATGTCCGGCATTCTCAGCGTGAAGTAACCGTGGGCGGTCACATCACGCAGTCCATCCATATTTTTCCATGGGATTTCAGCGTGAGACAGACGGACTTCCTCTGATAATAGCTTCACCAATTCACCGATGTTTATCAGCGTCATACATGTAGCGCGCATGAGTTCGTCATCCGCAAGAAAACCCTGCTCGCTCTCGCCAGCCGTCATTTTTTTAAGCACGTCGGTCTCGCTGATAATCTTTTGCAGGATTGTTTTGTCTCGTTTATTCATATAACGTCCACCGCCTTGTTTATCTCTATGATCGCGCCTTTCGGTATGGGCGCGTGGATCACATCAACTTGTTTTTTTAGTTCACCTTCAAGAAAATGCTTGAGCCCTATTATTGTAAGGATCGATACTGCAGGCTGCGCAAACTCGACCAATACGTCAAGGTCGCTGTCCTCTGTTGCTCTGCCGTCGGCATAAGAGCCAAAGTACGACATTTTTGTGATTGGAAACGCCTTTGCAGCCTTGCGGGCCGCCCCCGCAATAATCTCATGAGTCAACATAACGAACCATCTCCTTTTAGAGGCGCCCTTCCAACGGCGCCGCCCACAGCATTCTCAAGGGTTCATGGCGGCGCGGCCGCGCCAAGGCCGCCGTGTCAACGATCCCCGTCCGCGGACAACCGCCGCAGGCATTCTTTGTCCGGGCGGACGACGAGGGTCTTGTAGTCGTCGTAGATCACCATGCCCGGCTTTGCGCCGGGCGGTTTTTTGACGCGGGACACCCGCGTGTAGTCCACCGGCACCTTGGACGCCCCGGCAGCGCGGGACAGCGTGGCGGCAATGACCGCCGCCTCTGCCAACGTGACGTCGTCGGGCCGCGCACCGTCGAGCCGTATGACCACATGGCTGCCCGGAATCTTTTGCGCGTGCAGCCAGATGTCGCTCCGGGCGGCCGCCTTCGCCGTGAGCGCGTCGTTTTGCCGGTTGTTGCGCCCGGCCAGCACCGTGACATGGGCGGAGCTCACAAAACGCATCGGCTGCGACGCCGCCGGCCGCGTGTCCCGGGCCCGCCGGGCCCGGGATTTGGCGGCCCGCAAATACCCGCCCTGTGTGAGTTCCTCCGCAATCTCTTGCAGGTCCTGCCGGGAAGACGCCCGTTCCAAGGCGTCCAGTACGCTGTCCAGATATTCGCTCTCCCGCTCGCCGGCGGCTATCTGTTCCGCCAACACCGCCTCGGCGGTCTTGGCGCGGCGGTAATCTTTATAATACTGCGCCGCGTTGCGCTGGGGCGTCCATTGGGGGTTCAGCGGGATCTCCGTCTCGCCGCCGCCGTAGAAATCTGTTGCCGTGACCGTCCGCTGCCCCGGCTCGATCCGATACAGATTCGCCATCAGAAGGTCCCCATATTCCCGCAGACGCTCCCGCGCCTGGGCCTTCTCCCACTCCAGCCGCTGGGCCGCTGTCTTCCGCCGCGCGCGGTCGCGCAGCGTCGTGACCAATTTCGTCATCTCTTGCGCGCCGGCCCGCATCCGCTCCCGCGCGTCGCGCGCCGCGTAAAAAATATCCAGCATCTGCGAAAAGCTTTCCGCGCGCCGCGCCGTGTACAGCGCCCCATACTGGGTGATGGGCCGGTAGGAGAAATCCACGGCCCCGCCCTCCTCCATGAGCAGCCAAGGCGCAAAACGCCGCGACAGCACCTCCGACCGCCAGGCCAACGCCGCCCGCAGACAGGCGTCGTCCCCGGCCGCCGGGCCGCCGGCCATGTGCACAATCTCCCGGCACAACAGCGGCGGCAGACCGGCGAATGTCTGAAGCAGCCAGTCGTCAAAGGGGCGCTCCCGCGCCCGGTCGGACACCAGCGCGGCCCACGATGCCTCGTCCGTGGTGAGCGGATCCCGCTTGCCCTGCCCCGGCGGCAGGTGGTAAAAAAGCCCGGGCAGCACCTGGCGCCGCTCAGACATCTCCACGTCCACCCGCCGCAGACAGTCGACGATGCGCCCGTCAGAGCCAATCAAAATGAGATTTGAGTGCCGGCCCATGAGCTCCGCCGCCAACGTCTTTTGGCAGGGTTCACCCATCTCATCGACAGCGTCAAACACAAACAGCAGCACACGTTCGAGCGGCGGCTGCCGGACCTCGGCCAAACGCGCGCCGGTCAGATGCTTGCGCAGCAGCATACAAAACATCGGCGGCACGGCCGGGTTCTCCCGCGCGACCTCGGTGATATGCGCCCGCGGCGTGCGGGCCCCGGCCGCCAGCAGCAGCCGCGCCGGGCCGCCGGGCCCGCGCATGGCCAGAATCGCCTCCTCGCGCGCCGGCATAAAGACCTTGTCCACACGGCCGCCCGTCAGAGCGACCCCCAGTTCGCCGACCAGCGCCGACAGGCACACCGCGTCCAGCGGCATTTGTCCTCCCAACCTTTCTGCATGCATGTAGTACCTTGTTGCCGCTTTACGACATCTCTGTGAGCCAGGCGGCGGGCTCCTGTGCGGTCTCTGATTCCAAGACGGTGAGATCGGGCATGGCCCGGCGCAGGTGTGACGCCACATGCGCGACAATGGGATGCTCCGTGTGAAAATGCCCGGCGTCGATCAACGTGACGCCGCAGGCCCGCGCCGTCAGGAAGAGGCTGTGCTTGATGTCCCCGGTGATAAACGTGTCGCACCCGCGGCGCAGCACGTCGTCGAACTGGCCGCCCGACGCGCCGCTGCCGACGGCCACCAGACAAGACGGCCG
>JAIRML010000081.1 GCA_031258665.1 Oscillospiraceae bacterium
CGACGTCAAGGCGGTGCTCGTCAGCGCCCCGCAGGCGGCGGCCGCCCCGCTGACATGGACAGACTATGTGGCCGAAGCGGCGCTGTCCGTCACGCTGGCGGACAACAACAACTGCGGCCTCATGGTCCGCGCCACCGACAGCGGCCCCGGGTCGGACGGGTACAACGGGTACTTTGTCGGGATCGGGCGGGTCTCCGATGTAAACGGAACCGGCGTGATCATCGGGTATGCGGACGGCAGCTGGCACACGCTCAAGTCGATCCCATGGCACATCGAGGCCGGGCGGACATACGCGCTGAAGGTGGTGGCCCACGGAGGGACGATCGCGGCCTTTGTGGACGGCGTGTGGGCCGGCGCCGTCCAAGACACGCGCTTTGCCGCCGGGACAATCGGCCTGCGCTCCTACAACGAGGCGTTTACGGTGAGCGGCGTCGATGTGCGGCCCGTGACGAGGGAGGACCTCGCTTGGCTCGCCGCCCCCGCCGCCGGGCCCGATTTCTTCGACGATTTCTCCGAGCCGGCGGCCTCACAGGTCCGGTGGACGGCGTTTGGCAGCACGGCGCTCGTCACGGTGGGCGGCGGCGTCCTCCAACTGGGCAGCAGCAGCAACATCAAGGCCGTCGCCGGGCAGGCGGATTGGTCCGACTACGTCTGCGAGGCCGACATCCGTCTGGTGGATGACAACAACGGCAACAACGCGGGCCTCATGGTCCGCGTGACAGGCGAGGCGTCCGGTGCGGACGCCTACAGGGGGTACTACTTCGGCATCCGCCGCGACGGGGTCGTCATCGGCAGGGCCGACAACAATTGGACATCTTTGGCGGAGCCGGCCCACGGCGCGGTGAAGCCCATCGGCCAGACCAACCACCTGAAGGTCGTCGCGGAGGGCGGTGTGCTCCATTACTTTGTCAACGGCGCGCTGGTGTACAGCGTCAACGACACGCAGTTCACGTCGGGCAAGATCGGCCTGCGGGGGTACAACCGGAAATTCACGGCGGACAATGTGACGGTCCGCGCCGTCTCCCAGCAGGACCGGGACGATGTCTCCGCGCAGGCGGTCCAGGAGATCGCCGTGACGGCGGCGTCCGCCGGCACGATCATACAGGTGAAGTTCCCGAAGGTCGCGGGCGCCGCCACATACAAGGCGGCCTACGGCACACAGCCGGGGGTGTACACCGGGGAAGTCGCGGACATCACGACAAGCAGCTACGCGGCCGGGGCGATCACCGCCGGCAAGACGGCCTTTGCCGTACCGGCGCCGGGCACGTATTATGTGCGGTTCTACGCGCTGAACAACATGAACATCGCGGCCGTGTCGCAGGAGATCGCCGTGACCACGGGGTGCCGCGAGACGACGGAACTGATCGCCGGGCAGCTGGCGGCGACATTGGCCGAGGCGCGGGCGTGGGACACGTCGGCGTTCACCGAGCCCAGCGCCGCGCGGTGGGCGCGCGCGGTCGCGTACGCCGACGCCGTGAGCCAGGACCCCCAGGCGAACCAGATGACGCTCGGTCTGGCCCGGCAGATGCTGCTCTGCGCGGCCAAACCGGACTCCGAAGAGCCGGTGTACGCGGCGCCCGCCGTCTTTGAGGCGTCCGCCGACGTGGGGGAGGGCGACGACGGCGCGGCTGCGGCCGTCTTCTCCGTGGTCAACGTGTCCGACGATGCCAGAGACAGGGCGGTGCTGTGTCTGCTGGCCGTCTACGACGCGCGGGGCCGGCTGGCCGGCCTGCGCACCGCCGAGGCGGTTGTCGGCGCGGGGGCGGTGTATCGCAGCACGCTGACGGCCGCCCTGCCGGCCGGCGGGCTGGCCAAGGCGTACCTCTGGGACCAAGACACCCGCGCGCCGCTCTGCGACGCCGGGCAGTTCCCCCGTGTGACCCCGCTGTGATTTTGGGCGGCGCCGTCGGCGTTTCACAATTGAAAATTGACAATGATTTCCTTTTTCTGCCTGCCTCCGGGCGGTGCGGGGAATTTGAGCAGATGTGCCCCCGCGAAAAACTCCGAAAAGGTATAGGTTAACAAACCTGTGCCTCTGCGTGTTTTTTGTGAGCCTTCCATGTTAAAATACGAAGAGAACTGGTGAAAATCACAAAAATTTTCACCAGTTCTCTCTTGACTCTGAGGTAATTTTGTAATATAATAAGAAAAGGAACTCACAAAAGGGCGGCCGCATTTGATCTCCGAGAAGGTATAGCATAACAGGCTGCGCGGGGCCGCCGGAGGCGCTGCCGCACAGTGGGTTCGCATGGGCCGGTGGGGCGCCCGGAAGCGGGGCGGGCGTTTTGTGTGCAGACGAAACGGCCGCCGGCAGAATGGAGGTGAATGTAAAAATATGTAAAAAGCATCGAAGCTATCCATGGGGACACAGATGCCCGGATCAGTGGGAACTGACAAACTTGAAGGAGTGAACTTTGTGAAAGCCGCAATCAAAAAGTTTCTTTGCGTTTTATTGGCTCTCTGCGTGATTGACATTCCGTTTACGGCGCCCACACGCGCGGCCGATGTCAACGTCGCGCAGAACAAGCCCGCGACGGCGAGCCGCACGCAACCCGACACAGACAACGGCAGCACATTCAATACGTACGCCCCCGGGAAAGCCTTTGACGGCTTGACGAATACGCGCTGGTCCGCCTCAAACGCCAGTTATTATGGGCTTTCGGACACGGAGGAAGTCTGGCTGGCGGTCGATTTGGGCGCGCAATACACGCTCACGGGCATACGGCTGAACTGGGAAACGGCGCGCTCAAACACGTACCGCATCCAGGTGTCCGACACGGGCGAGGAAGGCACGTATGTGACGATAT
>JAIRML010000138.1 GCA_031258665.1 Oscillospiraceae bacterium
CGTCCACCCGGCGGCCGGGCACGCGGCCGGCACGCTGGTCAACGCGCTGCTCCACCATTGCCGGGGCGGCCTGTCCGGCATCGGCGGCGTCGCGCGCCCCGGCATTGTGCACCGGTTGGACAGGGACACATCGGGGCTGTTGGTGGCCGCCAAGAACGACGCGGCGCACCTCGCGCTCGCCGGGCAGCTCGCCCGGCGCGAGATGACGCGCGTCTACGAGGGCCTGGCGGCGGGCGCCCTGCCCAACGCGCACGGCGTCTGGCGGGGCGCGATCGGGCGGGACCCGAAAAATCGAAAGCGCATGGCCGTGGTGGCCGTGGGCGGAAAACCGGCCGTCACGCATTACCGGGTGTTGGCGCGCCTGCCGGGCGCGACGCATGTGGAATGCAGGCTGGAGACAGGCCGCACCCACCAGATCCGGGCGCATCTGCGCGCCGCCGGACACCCGCTGCTGGGGGACAGCCTCTACGGCGGGCCGGACCGGTGGGCGCTGCGCGGGCAGTGTTTGCACGCCGCTTCGCTGCGATTGACGCACCCGAGGACCGGCCGGCCTCTGCTGTTTGAGGCGCCCCGGCCGGATTATTTTGCGGCCGTGTTGGCGCGGCTGGCGCCGGCCGACGCGCCGTGGCCCGAAGAGGCAGAAAACCCGGGGCCGGGCGCGGCCCCGGAGGTGTACAAGGCCCCGGAGACGGGAGAAAGGCCTGTAAAGACAGACAAACCGGGAGGAACAGATGGGAATGTTTGAGCATGTCCTGCTGGCGTCCGATCTGGACGGCACGCTCTACAACCGGGCGCGGCAGGTGTCGGAGACCAATCGAACCGCGATCCGGCGGTTCACCGAGGCGGGCGGGCGGTTCACCGTGGCCACGGGGCGGTCGATCCAGGCCTTTGTGCAGCCGCGGCGGGAGATCCCGCTGAACGCCCCGGTCATCTTGGCCAACGGCGCGCTCATCTGTGACTGCGATGAGGGCCGGGTGCTGCGGTCCGTCCCGCTGGGCGGCGACTATTTGTCCGTGTGCGCCGCCGCCGGAGCGGCCTTCCCGGAGGTCGCCGTCGAGGCGCACTTGCTGACGGGGATCTGGGTCGTCGGGAGCAACGCGATGTCGCGCGCGCACCTCACCGCCGTGCAGGTCTCCGCCACGCAGGCCTCCTCTTTGGCGGACATCCCGGGCGGCTGGCTGAAGGCGCTGTTTGTGGGGGAAGAGGCGGCGCTGCGGGCGCTGGACGGCTGGTTCCGCCCGCGGTACGGCGATCGGTACGATCTCTGTTTCTCCCACGCGAACCTGCTGGAGATGCAGCACAAGGAGGCCAACAAGGGCGCGGCGCTGCTCTGGTTGGCCGACGCCCTATCGGTCCCGCGCGCGCGGGTCTTTTGTGTCGGAGACCAAGAAAACGACCTGCCCATGCTGTCCGCGGTCACCTCCTTTGCCCCGGCAAACGCCGCCCCGGAGGTCCGCGCCGCGGTCCGCCACATGGCTCCCGACTGCGACGACCACACCATAGCGGCCGTCATCGACATGCTGCCGGCGTTGCTGTGAGGGAGAAGATCGAAAAGTTTGTTCCAAGCGTGAAAAGGGTCGGTTGCTTTTCGCAACCGACCCTTAAAATCTGTACGACGAACCCATCTATGTCCGGCACAGCGCCATCCCTTTTGGGTCTCCCGTCCCCTGTTTGTCCGCCTTTTCCGACAAGATTAATACAAAATCGAATGCACGGCTCGCAAATTCGGCATACAATACAGACAACCCAACTGAAAAAAGAAGAAGGAGAAGGTGAACAAAGGTGAACTCTCGAATCTGCAAACGCGCCGGCGCCCTTTTGCTGTGCGTCGCGCTTTGCGTCTCGCTGTGCGTTTCCCTTGGTGCGGCGGCACAGGCCGTCACACTCGACAAGAGCTTCCAATTCTACATGGTTCCAAACAGCCACCTCGACACATCGTGGCAGTGGCCTTTCCAGTACACCGCGGAAAATCTCCTCCGCACGATGTACTACAACTTCACCCGCTCGCTGGACGGGAACGAGAACTATGTCTTCTCCACCTCGGCGTCCCAGCATTATAAGTGGGCGAAGGACTATTACAACGAAAACTACTACAGCTCTTCCACCTCCAACAACGACACGCATTACAGACAGATCTGGGACAGGATCCAAAAGCTTGTCGCCAACGGCCAATTGGACATCACCGGAGGCCAGACAGTCGAGCCTGACACGAACTCGCCGTCCGGCGAGGCGCAAGTCCGTTCCGTGCTCATCGCCGACCATTTCTTCGAGGAGGAGTTCGGCGCGGATAAAATCCCGATCACGGGCTTCCTGCCGGACTGCTTCGGCTTTACCGGGCAGTATCCGCAGATCCTGCTGAAGTCAGGCATGAAGTACTTCGTCACCAGCAAACTGAACTGGAACGACACCAACAGGAACCGCGACTCCGACCTGTTCTATTGGCGCGCCCTTGACGGAAAGTCCAAGGTCATATCTTACGTCCTCTACAAGGACTACCCCTCGACCGACTGGAACGCCAGCTCGGTGCAAACCGCGTTTGACCGCAACTGGCAGAGCGGCAAGTCGACGAACGTCAAGCGCGCCATGGGCTTCTTCGGAAGCGGCGACTCCGGCGGCGGCCTGCCGTATTCGGCCAACCCGTCCGGCGGCAACAGCTACGCCGCGCCCGCGACGCTCAACAACTCCTCCGCCGCGACTGTCAAGATGGCGACCTGCACACAGTACTTCCAAGATGTGGAAGCCGACATCGCGGCCGGCACCAACGGCGAAGCGCTCCGCTATGTTGACGGCGAGATGTACCTTGAGTACCATCGCGGCACATACACATCGTGGTCGCGCATGAAACGCTACAACCGCAAGACCGAGATCATGGCGGAGGTGGCGGAAAAGGCCGCGACGGCCGCGTACTACACAGGGGCTGTCGCGGGCAACAGCGCCGACAAGGTCATGTATGCCTGGGATAAAGTCACCATCAACCAGATGCACGATGTCCTGCCGGGTTCCGCCGCCCCTTACCAGTACTATGTCGCGTTCAACGACCATGAGCTGGCGCAGAACCTCCTTACGAGCGTCCAGCGCAACGCCCTTGTCGCGCTGGCATACCGCGCCGACACCCAGGTCTCCGGCAAGCCCGTGTTCGTCTACAACCCGCTCTCGTGGGAGCGCTCCGGCGAGGTTTCCGCCGTCCTGCACTACGACGGCGCTCTTCCGGCGGGGGGCATCGTCCTCTACGACGGCGACAAGGCCATCTTCCCATCCGGCATCGCCCGCAACGAGGCGCAGGGCACGCTGACCGTGACCTTCGTGGCCAGCGCCGTGCCGGCCATCGGCTACAAGGTATTCAACGCGGTCGAAAGCGACGCGCCGGCGCCGGCCTCCGACCTGAAGGTGAACGGCTGGGTCTTCGAAAACGATTTCCTCAAGATGACCATCAACCCGGAAACCGGTTACATATCGAGTCTCGTCAACAAAAAGAACGGCGTCGAGTCGTTCGCGCAGGGCGTCGGCACCGAGGGCGGCGAGCTGCACGTGTACAACGACACCGGCGGCAGTTCCTGGCCGGCCTGGGATCTGATCGACTCGCAAGTCAACAAAGAACCCGACACAATCCTGGACGAGGCGCCGATTTCGCTTGAGATCATTGAGAACAACACCGAAAAGGTCACCATCAAGGTGGTCAAAGGGTACGACCAAGCCATCGTCACGCAGTATTACACGCTCCGCGCCGGCGAAGACAGCGTGGAGGTCAAACTGGCGGCCGACTGGTTCGAGTCGAACCGCTTGCTGAAGGTTTCTTTCCCGATCAATGCCTCCGCCGAGATGGCCACATACGAGACGGCCTACGGCTCGCTGCAGCGCCCGACGACCCGTGACACCTCGTTCAGCCGCGCCCGTTTCGAAGTGCCCGGCCACAAGTACCTCGACATCACCGATGAGAGCGGCGCGTACGGCGTTTCCGTCATGAACGACGCCAAGTACGGCTTCGACTCTCTGAAGAAGACGGTCAACGGCACGACATTCGTGCGTTCGCGCATCTCCGTTGTCCGCACGCCGCAGTCCGGCCCGCTTTCCGCGTCGGCGTACGGCCCCAGTCCGGCGACCATCGACTCCGGCCCGATGGAGTTCGTCTACTCCATTTATCCCCACGCCGGCAGTTGGGAGGACGCCAAGTCCGTCAACAAGGGCTTTGAACTCAACTACCCGCTGACAGCCATCGAGGCCCAAAAGAACGAGGGCGTTCTCGGCTCGGCGAAGTCATTCGCCTCGTCCGACAAATCCAACGCCATCATCACCGTCTTCAAGAACCAGAACGACAAGCCGGACGACCCCAACACGGTGATCCTGCGCCTGTACGAGTCCAGCGGCCGCGACACCGAAGGCGTCACGGTGACGCTGCCCGGTCATGTGCTGACCGCCAAAGAGGTCAACATGATAGAGCACGACTACGACCCGGCGTACATGGCGGCCTACGGCGTGGGGGGCAAGGCCATCGCCATCGACGGCGACAAGATTACATTCGACCTGGGCAAGTACGAAATCCTCACCATTGAGCTCACATTGGCGCCGGCCGGTCTGGCGCCCATGCCGGAGATCAAACAGGAAGCCGTTGCGCTCCCCTATGACCTGCAAGGCACATCCCCGAACGCGAACCGCCGCGCGGGTTTCTTCCAGGGCAGCGGCACCGCCACAAGCCCCGGCCTCTCAATGCCCGACAACAACTGGGCATCTGAGATCGACTACCAGGGCATCAAGTTTGACTTGGCAGAGGCCGACGAAAAGAATCTCGTTTCCGCGACAGGGCAGACCATCGATGCCGGCGCCGCCGACTACAGCAAGCTGTTCCTGGTCGGCGCGGCAGCCGGCACATCGGCCGTTTCCGGCGATTTCCGCGTGAATTACGCGTCAGAGGCCTATCTCCAAAACGGCAAAAGCGTTCCTTTGGGCGAAGCTGCGGGCAAGACGGTGGACGTATGGTACGATTATCTTGCGGACACAGACGAAGAGTGCCGCGTGATTGTTGCCGCCTATGACGCCGAAGGCCGCCTGTCCGCCGTTGAAACGACGACGGCGGCGCCGTCCCAGGGCGAACTGCGCGGCGTTGTACCAGCCGTCGATATCCCCGCCGAGACCGCCGTTGCGAATCTTTTCGTTTGGGACCCCGCGACACATGTCCCCGTCGACCTGGAAAAGATTTCTCAGACCGAGACGATCCGTTTCGACGGCTGGCTCACCGATCTGTCCGGCTGGAACAAAGACGCCTGGATCGACACGAAGCCATATGTCTACGATACGATCGTGCACGTGAACGACCACTACCACAGCAGCACCGGCACCAACAACTCGACCGAGGCCATGACGGTGGACAACTACCTGTTCGCCTACTCGATCGGCCTCACGCCTGACCGCGTCGTCGAGAGCGTCACCCTCCCGGATCAAAGCGGCATCAAGATCGCCGCGATGACCCTCGCGGGGAGCGATGTCGAAGATTTCGGCTGGGTGTACGATTCGTCGAACGAACTGGTTCAGGAGCCGCCCGCCACGCCGCAGAATGTCAGCGCGACGCCGGTTTACAACGCGACGCAGCAGGGCGCCGACATCCTTGTCACATGGGACGGCGATCCCGACGTCATGAAGTACATGGTCTACGCCTCCACGGACCCCAACTTCGAACCGAGTTCAACCACGCTGGTCTCAAACCAAGGCAGCAGTCCGAGTTACATGCACCACACATACGGCAAACTCGAGACCGCCGGCCCCGTGGTCTACTACTACCGCGTGGTGGCCATCGGCAGAAACACGCTGACGTCTGCGGCATCGGCCCGTTCCAACGGCGCCGAGATCACGTACATCAACTACACTTGGTCAGTGGGTACGTCCACGGCCAGGGTGAACGCCGGCGCGCAGCAGTCGGGCGAGCAAGCCTACAAGGCCATCGACCAGAACCTGTGGACCAGCACGAGCGACAAGTGGTGCTGCACATCGGTCGGCAGCAACGGCTGGCTCAGGGTCGACCTCACCGGCAGGGCCGGCGAGACGGTGTCGCTCAACCGTTTCATACTGGTAAACTGCAATATTCTTGAGGGCTACGGCAACACGCGGGATTATAGAATCTACTACAGCACGATGGACGACCCGGGCGCCGGCACGAAAAACCCCGGCGGCAACTGGAGCCTGGCGGTGCAGGTCACGGGCAACACCGATACGATCCGCACCCACGACCTCGCCGCGCCGATTGAGGCCCGTTGGGTCATGCTGGTCATAGACGCCGGCGACGGCGGCAGCAGCGGCACGGTGCGCCAATACGGTTTCTTCGCCCTCGGCAAACCGAACTATGCGGCTGTTTCGAGCGCGCTGAACCCCAGCGTGGCGGCCTCCGCCACGCCGGACGGCGCGACGCTCGAAGCCGGCTACGAGTACTACAACGCCGACGGCAAGACCGAAGGCGCGACGCAGTTCAAATGGGTCAAGACGGTGAACGGCGTGGAGACGGCCATACCCGGCGCGGTCGGCAAGACGCTCAGCCAAACGACGGCGGAACTGGCCGCGGCATCGTCATACAAAGTCCAGATCACCGTGTATGACGACGACGGCGCGCAGGGCGGGACGGCCAACGCGTCCCTCAGCACATACACCAACGTGATGGTCGGCGCCGCGGTGCTGAATCAAACGACGGCCAACGGGAGTGCCGCCAGCCTTGTCGACGGCAACACCGGCACCAAGTGGGACGCGCCGACCAATGCGGCGTACAGCGGTTACCAGGGCCCGCTGCCGCATATCGCGACGCTTGACATGGGCGCGGCGAAGACGGTCCGCAACATT
>JAIRML010000148.1 GCA_031258665.1 Oscillospiraceae bacterium
GATCCCCTTGCCGCGCAGGCGGAACACCGTCCCGCTCTGCGTGCCCTCCGGCATGTTGTACTTGACTTTTCCGTCCAGTGTGGGCACTTCCAGCTCAGCGCCCAACGCGGCCTCGGAGAAGGTGACGGGGAAATCGCAGTGGACAGACATGCCGTCCCGCGTGAAGAACGGGTGCGGGCGGATGTCGACGCCGACTCGGATGTCGCCCGCCGGCCCGCCGTTTTGCCCCGCATGCCCCTGCCCGCGCAAGGAGACCGTCTGCCCGGCGTCCACACCGGCGGGGATCTTGACCTGAATCGTCACCTTGCGACGATTCAAGCCCGTCCCCCGGCAGGCCTGGCAGGGATTTTCGATGATCTGCCCCGTGCCGCGGCAAGCCTGACAAGGAGAGGCGGAGGCAAAGCTGCCGAGCGGCGTCTGCCGAGTGGTGCGCACCTGGCCGGTGCCTCGGCACACTTTACACGCCTGCGGGCTGCCTCCGTCGGCTGTGCCCTGCCCATGGCAGGCTTCGCAACGCTCGGTGCGGGCGACCTCCAGCTCCTTCTCACAGCCAAACGCGGCCTCCTCAAAGGAAAGCATGATATGCGCCTGGATGTGCTCACCGCGCCGAGGGGCGCTGCGCCGCGCGCCGCCCCCGGAAAACCCACCGCCGAAAAAGGATTCAAAGATGCTGCCGAGGTCGAATTCCTCCCCAAACCCGGAGAAGCCGCCGCCATAGCCGCCGCCCGCTCCGTAGGAGGGATCCACACCCGCGTGGCCGAATTGGTCGTACCGTGCCTTTTTGGTGCTGTCGGACAGGATCTCGTACGCCTCGTTTATCTCTTTAAACCGGGCCTCCGCACTTTTGTCGCCCGGATGCAGATCGGGATGGTTTTCCTTGGCCAGCTTTCTGTACGCCTTCTTGATCGCATCGTCCGAGGCGTCCTTCGGCACGCCCAGCACCTCATAAAAATCCCGTTTCCGCTCGGGCATGTGACAAACTCCTTCCCTCGCCGTGACACCGCGCTCACCGCGCGCCGAACAAAAAATCTTTTGACGCTGCCTCTGACAGAAGTGACGAGAGGCGCCCATTTGCTTTTCGATTATACCACGGACTGTCAAAAATTGCAACGAAACATGGTCTTTCTTTGCCTCTCGCGATTGTCCCGCCATCACGGGAAAAAGAGGCGCGCGCCCGTGATATCCGTTTCACGCGGGCGCGCCTCATGACAAGGGGCCGGCCCCAAGTGTCGAGGAAACCGGCCCCTTATGGGCGCCCCTGCGTCATTTTTCGTCTCCGTCCACCACTTCGTACTCGGCGTCGACCACAGGGCCCGTACCGGCGGCGTCCGCACCGGCGCCGGGCGGCGGCGTGCCCCCCCCCGCCGGCGGTGTCTGGCTGTAAATTTTTTCGCTCACGGCGTAAAACGACTTTGAGAGCGCCTCCGTTTTCTCTCGAATGTCGCCATAGTTGTCCGTCTTCAAACTCTCGCGAAGCGCATCGGCGGCGGCGGTCACCGGCGCCTTGTCCGCGTCAGAGAGCTTGTCGCCCATGTCGGCCAATACCTTCTCAGACTGGTAGAGTATCTGCTCACCATGGTTCTTTGTGTCGATCTCCTCGCGGCGGCGCTTGTCCTCCTCGGCAAACTGCTCGGCCTCGCGGACCGCTTTGTCGATGTCGCCTTTGGACAGGTTGGAAGAGGCGGTGATCGTCACATGCTGCTCTTTGCCGGTTCCGAGATCTTTTGCCGACACATGCACAATGCCGTTGGCGTCGATGTCGAAGGTGACTTCGATCTGCGGCACGCCGCGCGGAGCCGGTGGAATGCCGTCCAGATGGAACCGCCCCAACGTCTTATTGGCCGAGGCCATCTCACGTTCGCCCTGAAGCACATGTACCTCGACAGATGTCTGCCCGTCGGCGGCGGTGGAAAAGACCTGCGCCTTTTTTGTGGGGATGGTCGTGTTGCGCTCGATCATACGGGTGAACACGCCGCCCATGGTCTCAATGCCGAGCGACAGCGGCGTCACGTCGAGCAGCAGCAGATCCTTCACGTCGCCGCCCAGCACGCCTGCCTGAATCGCGGCGCCCATCGCCACGCACTCGTCGGGGTTGATTCCTTTGAACGGATCTTTGCCGGTGAATTTGGCGATGGCCTCCTGCACGGCGGGGATACGGCTGGAACCGCCCACCAGCAGAACGCGCGCCAAGTCGCCGGCGGCGAGACCGGAATCTTTGAGCGCCTGGCGCGTCGGGCCCATCGTGGCCTCCACCAGATGCGCAGTCAGCTCGTTAAATTTGGCGCGGCTGAGCGTGATATCGAGGTGTTTGGGGCCGCTGGCGTCGGCGGTGATATAGGGCAGATTGATCGATGTGGTGGTCACGCCCGACAGCTCGATCTTCGCCTTCTCAGCGGCCTCTTTGAGCCGCTGCATGGCCACTTTGTCGCCTGTGAGATCCACGCCCTCGCTCTTTTTGAACTCGCCGGCCAACCACTTCATGATGCAGTCATCAAAATCATCTCCGCCCAGCCGGTTGTTGCCGGCCGTCGCCAGCACCTCCAGTACGCCGTCGCCGATCTCCAAAATTGAGACATCGAAGGTGCCGCCGCCAAGGTCATAGACGAGGATCTTCTGGTCGTGCTCTTTGTCGAGGCCGTAGGCCAGCGCGGCGGCCGTAGGCTCGTTGATGATGCGCAGCACATCGAGCCCCGCGATCTTGCCGGCGTCTTTCGTGGCCTGGCGCTGACTGTCTGTGAAATACGCGGGCACTGTGATGACGGCCTGTATCACCTTGCCGCCCAGATAACTCTCGGCGTCCGCCTTCAGCTTCTGCAAAATCATGGCCGAGATCTCCTGTGGGGAATACTGTTTGCCTTCGACCTTCACCCGACGGTCCGTGCCCATGTCGCGTTTGATGGAAGAGATCGTGTGGTCCGGATTCGTAATGGCCTGGCGTTTTGCTACCTGCCCGACCATGCGTTCCCCGTCTTTGGAGAACGCGACGACGGATGGAGTGGTGCGGGCCCCCTCGGCGTTGGCGATCACAACCGGTTCGCCGCCCTCCATCACGGCCACGCAAGAATTGGTGGTTCCCAAATCGATTCCGATGATTTTCGGCATACTGCAACAGTCCTCCTGTATTCCAAATGTGGGTGTCAAACGCGCCCAAGAACCGCCAGGCCACAGGGAAATCACTCGATAGTACCTTGCTGCCGCTTCGCGGCAACAAAAAACAAGAATTTTGGTTGTGGGCTACGGAGGCAGCCCACGTTGGACCGCTTCAATTTTTTACCTTCACCATGCTGTGTCGAACCACGCGGTCCCCCATCACAAAGCCGGTCTGCAACACCTCAACGACCAGATTCTTCTCACCGGAGTCGTCTGAGATATGGGCTACGGCGTCGTGCAGCGCGGGGTCAAACGGCTTGCCCAGCGCCTCGGTGGCGGATACGCCGAGCCCGGCCAGCGCGTCGGCCAGCCCTTTCATCGTAAGTTCCACGCCGCGCCGGTATGCCTCGTCCTCGGTGGGCTGGGCGAGCGCCCGTTCCAGATTGTCGTAGACAGGCAAAAACTTTTCCACCGTCCCGGCCCGCACCTCCGCGTGCAGCGCGTCCCGCTCACGCCGCGTACGCTTGCGGTAGTTGTCGTATTCGGCGGCCAACCGGAGGTAGCGGTCCTTGTAGTCGTCCCGCTCGGCGGCCAGCGTCTCCCACGCCTCCTCGGCGCGGGTCGGCGGTTGCCTCTCCGCCGCCGTTTCTGTTTCCGCCCGCGCGGTTTCCTCACCGACGGGCCGCGCCTCGGGCGCGTCCGTCCGCGGCGCCTGTTGCTTCTCTTGCTCGCTCATGGTCCCCTCCATCACATTTTAATTGATCTGAAATTCGACTTGCCTTCCTCGTCGCCGGAGAGCAGCCACCCCAGCCGCTCCGCGAAATAGATCAGCCGCGAAGCCAACCTCGCGTAGTCCATGCGAATGGGGCCCACCAGGCCAATGAAACCCTGCAGGTGTTCGCCGACATGGTAAGAGGCTGTCACGACGCTGGTGTCACGCAGCTCCTCCGCCTCATTTTCCGGCCCGATGACAAACCGCACCGGCTCGTCTGCGCAGGCCCCGGCCAGCCGGGCCAGCTCCCGACTGTCGGACAGATACTCAAGCAGACGACGCGCCTTTACGCTGTCGTGGTACTCCGGGTGCCCCAACATGTGCGACTGCCCGGCCAAAAAGGCTTCCCGGTTGTCAAACTCTTCGGAGAGCTCCGCGAGAAATTCCGTCACGTAGGGGACATAGGCGCCGGCCTCACCGGCCCGCCGCGCCACAACCTGCATGTTCTCCGGCGTGACGTCGTGCAACACCAAACCCGCGAGATGGCCGTTCAGTACCGCGGTCAGACGCCGCAGTGCCTCTTCGACCGGTGGAAACGGGGGGTACACCACCTTGTTTTTGACGGTGTGGACGTCGGTGACCACGACGATGACGAAGGTGTCGGCCCCCGCGGTGAACATGTCGAATCGCAGCAGGCGGACCTGATTGATGCGCGGGGTGAGGGCATACACCGTGTATTGGGTGAGCAGTGACAAAAACTCCCCGGCCTTCAGAATGAAACGATCCAGTTCCTTGGCCTTCAACCGCATCGAGGCGTTGATGGCCTCGCGCTCCGCCTCCGAAAGCCCGTGACACTCCATCAATTCGTCGACAAACAACCGATACCCCCGCGGGGAGGGCACGCGCCCGGACGAGATATGGGGCTGCGCCAGATAGCCCATCGCCTCCAGTTCCACCATCTCATGGCGCAGCGTGGCGGAGGAAAACTCCAGCCCCCGGCGCTCCACCAGCGTTTTGGACCCGACCGGCTCCGCGTACTGGATGTAATCTTCGATCAGCGCCCGCAGTACCGCTTTTTTTCGTGAAGTCAGTTCCATAGTTCATCACCCATTTAGCACTCATGCTATCCGAGTGCTAACGTTAATGTACCACCACCGCTCCGGATTGTCAAGTGGGTACTTTTAATAACTTCTGCCGGATGCGGCGCCGAGAGATTTTTTGGCGGATAAAACAAAAACACCCTACCGCACCTGCCCCGTTCCATGGACAATGTACTTGATCGACGTGAGCGCCGCCAGACCCATTGGGCCCCGGGCGTGCATCTTCTGCGTGGAGATGCCGATCTCGGCGCCGAGGCCAAATTCTTCTCCGTCCGTAAAACGGGTGGAGGCGTTGACATAGACGGCCGCCGCGTCCACACGGTCGACAAAGCACTGCGCCGTGAAGTAGTTGTTCGTGACGATCGCCTCGGAGTGGCCGGAACCGTAACGGGCGATGTGATCCATCGCCTCCCGCACGTCAGATACCACTTTGACGGCCAAAATATAGTCTGAAAATTCGGTCTCCCAGTCCGACTCGACGGCCGGTCGCACCGCACCTCCCAAGATGGCGGCGGTCTCCGGGCAGCCGCGCAGCTCCACCTGTTTCTCATCCAGCTTCTTTTTGACGAGCGGCAAGAAGGCGGGCGCGACCGGGCGCGCCACCAGCAGCGTCTCCAACGCGTTGCACACCGACGGCCGAGACGTCTTCCCATTGTCCACAATGCGCACCGCCATCTCCAAGTCGGCCTCCGCGTCCACATAGGCGTGGCAGTTGCCGACGCCGGTCTCGATGACCGGCACGCGGGCGTTTTCCACCACGCTGCGGATGAGCCCGGCGCCCCCGCGCGGGATCAGCACGTCCAACACGCCGACGAGGCCCATCATGGCAACGGCGCTCTCCCGCGCCGTATCCTCAACAAAACTTACGGCGTCTGCCGGCAGGCCGCACGAGGACAACGCCTCCCGCATGAGCGCGGAGAGACACCGGTTTGTGTGGATGGCCTCCTTGCCGCCGCGCAGCAACACGGCGTTGCCCGCTTTGAGGCAGAGCACCGCCGCGTCCACCGTCACATTTGGGCGGGCCTCGTAGATCAGCCCCACAACGCCGAGCGGCACACGCCGCGCGCCGATGAGCAGCCCGTTGGGACGCCGCACAACGTGGTCCGTCCGCCCGACGGGGTCCTCCAGCGCGGCCACTTGGCGCACGCCGCCGGCCATGCCGGCGATGCGCGCCGGCGTGAGCGTGAGCCTGTCCAGCAGGGCGCTCGTCATCCCGCCGGCCCGGCCGGCCTCCACATCGTTTCGGTTGGCGGCCAATATCTCCTCCTCACGTGCCGTCAACGCATCTGCCACGGCAAACAACGCGCGGTTTTTGTCCGCCGTGCCGGCCGCCGCCAGCGCGGGCGCCGCCGCGCGGGCCAACATTCCAATTTTTTCCATTTCTGTCATGCAAACCCCTCCTTGTGTCGCATCGTGCCCATGTCGTGTGGCTGTGTTCTCACCCCTCGCGGCCAATCAACGCTGTCCGGAAAACAGCGTACCCGCCGGCCGGCCGGCGGCGATCTCGTAGAGAATCGAGGGGTCTTCGCCCGACGCCACCACCATGTCGAAGCCGGCGGCCAACGCCATGCGGGCGGCGGCCAACTTGGTCATCATGCCGCCCGTGCCGCGCGCCGAGCCCACGCTGCCCGCCGCGGTACACAGGGCGTCATCCACCGCGTGCACCACGGGGATGGGCCGGGCGTTTGGATCTGTCCGGGGGTCCCCGCTGTAGAGCGCGTCGATATCGGTGAGCAGCACGAGCAGATCGGCATTCACGAGCTCCGCCACCGCGGCGGACAGGGTGTCGTTGTCACCAAAGAGGCGCTGCCGGCCCGTTTCGATCTCGTCGAAGCTCACAGAATCGTTTTCGTTGACAATGGGGACACTCCCCCACTCGAACAGTGTGAGAAACGTGTTCTCAAGGCTCGCGCGCCGCGAGGGCTCCCCCACATCGTCGCGGGACAGCAGGATCTGCCCCACCGTGACGCCGTATTCGGAAAAGAACTTGTCGTAGAGATGGAGGAGCTGACACTGCCCGACGGCGGCGGCAGCCTGCTTGTAGCGCAGTTCGGAGGGTCGGCCGGGCAGCCCCATCCGGGACACCCCGACACCGATGGCCCCCGACGTGACCAGGATGACCTCCCGGCCCATGTGCTTGATGTCGCTGAGCACGCACGCCAACCGGTCGAGCCGCTGCAAATTGGGCGCGCCGGATGCGTGCGTCACGGTGGACGTACCTACTTTGACTACCAGACGCCGAAAATTTACGGTTTTTCCCATCCCTATCCCCCGCCGGCGGCCGCCATCCTCTCGGCCATTGTTTTGTTTTCTCCCCCCGACGCCGCACACCCGGGTACGCGGGTACGCCGGAGGCCAACGATGGTGACATTTGGTGACATTGTAACACACTTTCGCCCGGCCGCCAATACCAGCGCGACACAAAACGCACGCGCACGCCGGGCCGTGGCGCACATGGGCGGCGCGCATGAAAATTTTTTCTATCTCTTCACGGTAGAAAAAATGATTTTTTTGTTATATACTAGCGTGGGCTGCCCCTGCAACCCACAACCCAAAATTCTTGTTTTATTTGTTGAAAAACTTTGTTTTTCAACAACACGGGGGTTGGATCGAGGCGCTGAGGCGCCTCGCGGGGTGCGATTTGCGGAAATGAATTCCGCAAATCGCGGATGGGATCTGTCCCCAAAAAATTC
>JAIRML010000189.1 GCA_031258665.1 Oscillospiraceae bacterium
CTGCCCCCTCTCCTATGTCCTCGACTGCATCCGAACCATCTACGACATGAAGTTCGAGCGCGGGGAGATCAGACGGGTCAATGTCAACATCGCCGCCACGAGCGTCGATTCTTTCCGGCTGCTGAAGGAGGCGCAAATCGGCACTTACATCCTCTTTCAGGAGACCTACCACAGGCCCACCTACGAGGCCGTCCACCCCATCGGGCCGAAGCGCGATTACCTGTACCACACCATGGCCTTCGACCGTGCGATGGAGGCGGGTATTGAGGATGTGGGCGGCGGCGCGCTCTTTGGTCTCTACGACCCCCGCTTTGAAGTGATTGGCCTGATGCTTCACAACGAACACCTGGAGGAGGCCTTCGGCGTGGGATTCCACACGATCTCCATGCCGCGCATCCGACCGGCCGAGGGCGTGGAGGAGGCCTCCTACCCCCACGCCGTGGACGACGAGCTCTTTTTGCATCTGGCGGCCGTCATTCGCTTGGCTGTCCCCTTCACGGGGATGATCATCTCCACCCGGGAGAGCCCGGAGATGCGCCGGAAACTCATCGGCATCGGCATCTCTCAGATCAGCGGCGGCTCCAGCGTGGAGGTGGGCGGTTACGGCAAACGGGCGCGGGGCGGCACACAGTTTGTCCTGTCCGACAGCCGGGCGGCGGATGAGATCATCACCTGGCTGATGGAGGAGGGGCTTGTTCCCAGTTTCTGCACCGCCTGCTACCGCAAGGGCCGGACCGGCGACCGCTTTATGGCGCTGGCAAAGAGCGGCAACATCCGCAATGTATGTCTGCCAAACGCGCTGATGACTCTGAAGGAGTACAGCCTCGACTACGGCAATGCGCCGTTTCACACATTGGCCGATCGGCTGATCGCGGACAAACTGCCGCGCATCGCCAGCGACAAGGTCCGGGCGCTGGTGGCGCAGAAACTGCAGCGGCTGGAGGAGGGCCAGCGGGATCTGTATATTTGAGTGTAGTGGACAGTACAGTACATTGATTTGTGTCCAACGTGGGCTGCCCCGCAGCCCACAACCCAAAATTCTTGTTTAGTTGTCGAAAAACTTTGTTTTTCAACAACACGGGGGTTGGATCGAGGCGCTGAGGCGCCTCGCGGGGTGCGGTTTGCGGAAATGAATTCCGCAAACCGCAGATGGGATCTGTGAAGCGGCAATAAGGCAATAAAGGGGGCCTCCGTTTTATGAACACCACACCGCAGAGCAACCGTCTCACCGTGTCGATCTTCGGGCGGTGCAACGCCGGAAAATCGGCGCTGTTCAACGCCATCACCAACACAGAAAACGCCATTGTGTCCGATACGCCGGGCACCACCACCGACCCTGTCAGCAAGAGTATGGAGCTGCTGCCGCACGGCCCCATCGTTCTCATCGACACGGCAGGGCTGGGCGACGACAGCGCGCTGGGCGAGGCCCGGGTCAAGAAGACACAGTCTGTGCTGAACCGCACCGATCTCGCTCTGTATGCCATCGACGCGCAGGCGCCCGCGCTGGACGACTACCGGGTCTTCGCGCAGGAGTTCACCCGGCGCACGCTGCCCCACCTGCCGCTGATCACCAAGAGCGACGCCGTGCCGGCGCCCGCGCTCGCGGCGCTGCGCGCGCAGCTCCCGGGCGCGCTGCCCGTCTCCGACCGCCGTCCGGAGGAACTCACGCAGGTGAAGGCCGAGATCTCCCGACGGCTGGACACGCTCCGGGAGGACCGCCCGATGCTCCAGGACCTGCTGCCCGCCGACGCGGTCGTCGTCATGGTGGTTCCCGTGGACAGCGAGGCGCCTCGGGGCCGGCTGATCCTGCCCCAGGTCCAGCTCATTCGGGAGTGTCTGGACGGCGGCCACCGCTGCCATGTCACAACAGAGAAAGAATTGCCGCAGGCGCTGCGCGAGCTCAGGCGGGTGGATCTGGTGGTGACGGACTCCCAGGCGTTTGCGCTCGTGGCCCGCACCGTGCCGGCGGAGATCCCGCTCACCGGATTCTCCATCTTGATGGCGCGGCAAAAGAGCGATCTGCCCGTGCTGCTGGCGGGCACACAGGCGGTGTCCGATCTGCGGGACGGTGACCGGGTGCTCATCGCGGAGACCTGCACCCACAACCACAGCCACGAGGACATCGGCCGGGTGAAGATCCCGGCATTGCTGCAAAAGGTGACGGGCAAGTCGTTGCGCCTGGACTTCGCGGCCGGGCGGGACTACCCGGAGCATCTGGAGGACTACGCGCTCGTCATCCACTGCGGCGGCTGTATGATCTCCCGCGTGGAGATGATGAACCGGATCCGGATCGCCCGGAACAAACAGGTGCCCATCACAAATTACGGTCTGTTTCTCGCCCACTGCCACGGGATCCTCGAGAGGAGCACCGCGCTGCTGCGCGCCGCCGGGGAGGTCCCGTCCCATGCGTAGCGCGCCGACCCCGCCGCTGGACCTCGACAGCGACGCGGATCTGCTCCGGATGATCCAAACCGACGACCCGGCGGAGATGGAGGCGCTGTTTCACAGCGCCCACGCCGTGCGCCGGCGCCATTACGGGGACGGCGTCTACTTTCGTGGTCTGATCGAATTTACCAATTATTGTAAAAATGACTGTTACTACTGCGGCATCCGCCGCAGCAACGCGAAACTGACGCGGTACCGGCTGAGCCACGCGCAGATCTTGGCGTGCTGCCGGCAGGGGGACGCGCTGGGCTACCGCACCTTTGTCCTCCAGGGCGGGGAGGACCCGCATTGCACCGACGCTTGGATGGAGTCGGTGGTGCGGGACATCCGCGCGGAATTTCCGCGCCACGCCATCACGCTGTCCCTCGGGGAGCGGAGCCGCGCGAGCTACGAGCGGCTGTTTCGCGCGGGGGCGGACCGCTACCTGCTGCGGCACGAGACGGCGGATGAGACCCACTACAGACGGCTGCACCCCGCCTCCATGTGTCTGCGCGCGCGCAAACAGTGCCTGTTTGCCCTCCGGGAGATCGGCTACCAGGTGGGCGCCGGCTTTATGGTGGGGTCCCCGTTTCAGACAGCGACGGAACTGCTCCGGGATCTGCGCTTTTTGCAGGCGCTGCAACCCCAGATGGTGGGCATCGGCCCCTTCATCCCCCAGGCGGACACGCCGTTTGGCCGCTACCCGGGCGGCACACTGACGATGACGCTGAAGATGGTGGCGCTGAGCCGTCTGTTGCTGCCCGCGGCGCTGATTCCCGCCACGACCGCGCTGGGGACGATCGCCCCCGACGGGCGGGAGCGTGGTCTTTTGGCCGGGGCCAACGTGGTCATGCCCAACCTCTCCCCCCAGCGGGTGCGCAAGCAATACGCGCTCTACGACAACAAGATCTGCATGGGCGACGAAGCGGCCGAGTGCCGGACCTGCCTCGAAGCGCGTATCCGGCGCTACGGCTTGGCGCCCGACCTCTCCCGGGGGGACTGTGCGGGTTGGCGCTCCGATGTCCGGCGGGAGGCGGCGGCCGGTGCGCCGGCGTGACGCGTCAGCGCGCCCTCAGGTTGGCGGAGATCTCCGAGAGTGCCTTCGAAGCCTCCATATCAAACTGGTGGCGCCGCGCCAGGTCTCCGAGCGCCAGCATACCCACGACACGGCCGTCCTCAACCACCGGCAGGCGGCGCACCTGCCGTTCGGCCATCAGGCGGGTGGCTTCGCGCACGTCCTCCCCGGGTGCCACGCCGACCACCCCACGGGACATGATCTCCCGTACCCGGGTCTGTTCCGGGTCACTTTCGGCGGCCACGCAGCGCAGTACGATATCCCGGTCGGTGACAATCCCGTACAGGCGGCCGTCCCGGGCACAGACCGGCAGGGCGCCGATGTTGTGCCGGTCCAGCAGTCGGGCCGCCGATGAGGCCGTTTCGTCCGGCAGGACGCTGATCACATGAGAACTCATGAGTTCCGATACCAACATGGTGTTTCCTCCTCACACATCATCCACCCCCAGTATGCGCCGCGGGCGCATTTTTTTATGCCAGGGCGACACCGCAGGGTATACGCCAGTTGGTTTGTCAAAAGATTTTGTCGGTAGGTAGAACAAAAGACGCATAGAATTTCGAGTTTATCTGCGATTTTTTTGTAAAATACGCCCTTTAAAGCGCCGGGCGCCGTGCCCAGCGGCGTTGCTCCAAGAATTTTTGTAATCAAACTGCAACTGTATTTTTGGGATTGGATTTGTTATAATAGAATATAGCCGGTGCGGCGGCCGACCGCTTGCGGCGGGTGAGTTCTGCGCACAGGTTCATATGCCCTTGTTTTTTCCATTTTGTTTTTCTCCCAACGGGCCCGAGAGAGACCGCGGGGAGAACCAGATCGAGAGGAGTTGCCATGGCAAACCAAACGACATCGCCGAAGAGAACGGGAGGCGCCCGTCTGGCCAAAGAGCCGACCCGCCGGGGCGGGCGCTTGGGGCTGGCGGTCGCGCTGGTGTCCGGTTTTGTCCTGTTGGCCGCCTGTGCCTTGCTGACCTACGGCCTCGCTTTCTACGACAACATCTACCCCAACGTGTACATCGGCGGGGAAGATCTGGGGGGGAAGTCCCAGGCGGAGGCCGCCCGGCTGCTGGACCGGCAGATGCAGGCCGCCTACACGCACCGGGAGCTGGCGCTGACGGTCGAGGGGCAGCCGCTCACACTGTCGAGCGAACAGGTCGGGCTGCGTTTTCAGGCCGAGGCGTCGGCGCGCCGCGCCCACGATTACGGTCGGACCGGAGGGTTCTTCGTCCGAGCGCGCGCCGTCGTCTTCTCGCTCTTCACGCGGGAGGACATCCCTCTCAGCGAGGAATTTTACATAGATCAGGCAGCGGTGGAAGTCGCTGTCTCCCAAGTTGCGCGGCTGGTTGACATCGCCCCGGAGGACGGCCGCTGGGCTGTGGAGCAAGATGCCGTCTCGGTCACGGTGGGCACACCTGGCCGCCGGATCGACCAGGAGGCGCTGACCGACTTCATCTGCGAGCGCTTTGTCACCGGCGACTTTTCGCCGGCCGATATCCGCGCGGAGGTCGCCCTGCCCCTGCCCGTGGACTTCGCCGCGCTCTATGAGAATGTCCACGTGGAGATGCAAAACGCCCGCATTGCCTCCAGCGACCCGGGCGACATCAAGATATTGGACGCCGTGGTGGGCGTTTC
>JAIRML010000090.1 GCA_031258665.1 Oscillospiraceae bacterium
CCTTGAGAGCCCGGTCGTAGGCAAAGACCTCGTCGACGCCCGGGATGTCCTGATAAGAGAAGATCTTCAGCATGTCGCCGGACGACGTGACCGGGTTGACGTTTTCCTCCTGGTCCATGTGGCCGGTCAGCGCGATGCCGTGCGCCCGGCACCAGTCGTTCAGACGTTTGATGTATTGGGTGGCAAAGAGTTCGGTCCGAAAGCCAAAGAGCGCGTTGCGCGCCGATGCGGTGGCGTCGCCGATGTCGTACCAGAGGGCGGGGTAGAGCGTGATGGGGTTGTACCCGTACGCCGCCTCAAACAGTTCGTTGAACCGCCCCGTCCAGGTGCGGCCCTGGGCGTGGTAGAGCATGGGCTCGTCGTAGAAGGCGCTGTCGATGACGGTGCCGAAGTACTCGGAGAAATGCGCGTAGTAGACCTCGTGGGTGGTCGCGATGAAGTTGTCCACGGCCTCTCCGCTCAAATAATCCACCAGGCCGTCGCCGTCCTTGACGGAGGCAAACGCCATCACCTTCCACGAACCGGCCGGCGCCTCCCAGACGACGCGGTCGAAGTTGCTGCCGGATGTGGGCGTCGGATGCTTGACGCCGTCGTAGAACCACTCCACTTCGTAGATCGAGGCGGTATCGGTGGGCGCGCTGGTCGTGTAGATCATCAGGCGGAACCGCCGGGCCGTCACCGCCGGGAAACTGTGCTCCCGCAGCGCGCCGACCGTGGCGCCGGTCGCGAGGTCGACCCAGCCGCCGCCGTCGTGGTACTGAACGGCGTACGACCGGACCCGGCCGAGCGCCTCGCGGATGACCACCCGGTCCACGGGAGTGTCCGTCTCGTAACAGACCTCCAGCCATTGGTCGGTGCCCAGGGAGGTACTCGCGTTCCAGCGGGTGCCGTAGTCGCCGTCAAAGGCCCGGTCGGGGCCGTATGTCTCGCCGCCGATCGCGGCGTGGGAAGAGGAGGCGTAGACGCCGGGCGCCGCCTCGTCGGCGAAGACCGTGTGTTCGGAGATGTCGAGAATCTCGCGGGTGTCGGTGTTCATGGCCACCGCGCCCAAGTAGGTCCGGTAGGCCCCCTGGGGGATGGCCAGCGTCACGGGCGCGGGCCCCGTGATATCCGTCTCGCTTTTGTCCAGGCGCTTCAGCGTGGACTCCGGGAAGTTCCGGGCCAGCAGACCGCCCGCGGTCCCGCTCGGAAAGCCGTCTTCGTCGTACAGGCACATCTTCATGTCCAGTTCCTCGGCCACCTCCAACGCGTACCCGTAGAGTTCCAGATAGCTGTCGGAGAGGTAGTTGTCCAGCCAATTGGGCAGGATGCCAAAGCCAAAATAGCCGCTCTGTTCGCCGGAACCCACCATGATCTCGCGGATGCCCTCCTTGGTGATGTCGCTCAGGCGGCGGCCTTCGCTGTTCCAAAACCAGAGGGGGCGGGATTTGCTCTCGCGCGGCGGCGTCTGGAAGCGTTCGTAGAGGGCGTTCGTACCGCCGTCGGAAGATTCCTCAGCGGCGCGGGCTCGCGCCCCCCCACCCGGCAGACACAGGGAGAGGGACAGGAGGACGCCGAGAGACAGACGCAGGATGCTGGCTGGCTTTTTCATGATCTGAACCCCTTTCTTTCGTGGGCTGCCCCTGTAGCCCACAGCCCAAAATTCTCGTTTGTTGTTGCCGCTTCGCGGCAACAAGGTACCAATGAATGCACATAATAAACAGGAATGGCAAAAGATAATTGTGCAATACACCTACAGCCTCATTGTATGACAGGCCCCGGGGGATGTCAATTGGGAAAAGTTGCGTACGAACAGGACAATATTGCTGGGCGCGGTGAAGGGGGATGGAAATGTATCTGGATTATCGGCTGGGCATCGGGAAGGAATCCGTCTGGTTGATCTCCCATCTGCAGGCAAACGCGAAGAAGCCGCCGTTTTTTGTGGGGGAAATCGGGAAATTCTGGGCCAAAAAAGAGTATTATACCCGCCGCGAAGACAAAAAGATGTACTTGCTGCTCTACACGCTTGCGGGGGAGGGGACGCTCTCTTACGAGGGCAGTACCTGGGCCTTGTCCCGGGGGACCGTCGCGTTCATCGATTGCCGGCCATACCACGCCTACAACACTGCGGTCCAATCGGAAGGAAACTGGGTGTTTTACTGGATGCACATCGACTGCCAAAACTGCGACTATTACTACGAAAGCCTTTTCCCGGGCGGGTTTTCCCTCCTCATACCCGGTGTGGACTGCGAGATGGAGGAGGTGTTTGAAACCCTCATCAACTCCTACGACGACCTGCACCCCAATGCGCTGTGTTTCATGAGCAATTATGTGAGCGGGCTGCTGACAAGACTGCTCGCGCGCCGCGACTGGCAGAAAGTGCGGGACATCGAACACCGGGACATCATTGACGCGGCGGTGGCCTACATCAAGGCGTATTTTCACCGGCCCATCGATGTGGAAAACATGGCGCAGCAGGTCGGCTTGTCCAAGTATTACTTCATCAAACTGTTTCGGGAGCGGCTGCACATCACGCCCTACCAGTACCTGCTGGTCCATCGCATCAACGAGGCCAAAAAGATGCTGATCTCGACAGAGCGCAAAATTTTGGAGATCGCGTTTGCCGTGGGATTCTCCGACGGGGGGCACTTCAGTAGGACATTTCGGCGTTTCACCGGCGCGGCGCCCTGCGAGTACCGGCGGCAGTGGCGTGATCAAAACGGGGAGCTGTGAGAGGGGGCGCCACGCGCCCCCCAAGGGAGGCGCCACGCGGCTCATGTAACATTTTGAGCTGATATATTGCAAAAAAGAAGGACTCGGGGGTGTGTAACCGCTTTTTTGACGATGATATGGAGCGCGAATATGTGCCGCCGCCGGCGCGGCGC
>JAIRML010000085.1 GCA_031258665.1 Oscillospiraceae bacterium
TGTCGGCTGTCTTGGCTGTCGCCTGTATTGCCGTCACGCGCGCGCCGTGAGCAGGCGGACCCGCCCGCCCGCGGCGGCCGGGGCGTCCAGGTAGGCCTCGAAGTCGTTCGACAGCACCCGCGCCTCTTGCACGGTCACATAGGACTTTGTGCTCTGGATATAGACCTTCATATTGTCCGGCAGCGGCAGGGAGACGCCCGAGACGAGGAGGCGGCCGTCGGAGAAGTCGGCCCGGTGGATCTCCTTGACCCGCGTCAGCGGCCGGATCTCCGTCACGTCGCCGCCCGCCCGGGCGGCGACGCCCACCGGCGTCCCGCCGGTGGGATGGGGGAAACCGACGGGCGCCGTGAAACGGCGCGTTCCGCCCGGCCCGTTCACTTCGACCACCGAGGGGACATAGGCGTCGTCCAGCCCCGACGCGTTGTGCCCTTCCGTGTAGGTGAGAAAGCCGTAGGCGAGACCGTCCCCCGTGACATTGTTCAGCACAACGAGGTCGGCCCGGCCGGCCGCGTCGCGCCGGACATACAGCACGTCTGACGCGGGGATGTTCTCGGGCAGCCGATCGGCCGGCGTCGCGGCCGCGATCCCCCGCGGGGCGCAGCGGTCAAAAAAAAGCGCGTGCGCCGCGAGCGGGGCCTCCCCCGCCGTGCCCGCCGCCCGCCGGACCGGCACGGCCCCGCCGGTCTGGGAGAGGGGCGCCAGCGAGAGTGTGCCCGGAATTGTCATGTTGACTTCCACGATCTCCCCGAGCCCGACGGACTCGTTGGTGTTGCGCCCCTCGATCGCGACGCCGTTCCAGAGCGTCACGGCGCTCGCGCCGGTCATGACCCCCGGCTGCCGGGCGTTCAGGGCGGAGACGGGCTGCACGTCGGCCACGCGGTGGTCCGACGAAAAGAGAAAGGTGACGGGCGCGTTCAGCGCGTAGGCGCCCAGCTTGACAGACGCCTCCGGCAGCACCGAGAACCGCTGCCCGCCCAGTGTCGTCACCGTCTCGGGGGACTCCAGGTTCGGCGCGCCGCCCTCGTACAGGGCGGTGATCCGAAAGTTGGAGGCCGTCACCGCGGCGCCGTCGCCGTAGGTCAGCACATCCCAGCGGCGCAGGTCGGCCCAGGAGGCCGCGGCGCCGTTTTTGTATATCGCGGCGTCGGCCGGCAGACCCAGTGAGGGCAGCGGGTTTTGCCCGGCCGGCGGCTCAAACGACAGCACCAGGGCCGAGGTCTGAGACGGCGCCCCGTCCCAGAAGATGTACGACGCCGCGCCGGAGGCCGCGAAGAAGAAGCGCAGCCGCGCCCCCACGGGGAGATCGACCCAGGTCTCGCCCCAAGTCGTGAGCGTCTCGCCGTTGTAGACGGGAGTGCCGGAGGCGAGGCCGCTCACCGTCTCCCCGTCCGTCCCCGTCACGGCGAGCGCCGTGATCCGCTGCGCCGTCAGCGTCGTGACGCGCTGCTGGGCCGGCGTGAAGCGGAGGAAGTACTTGTCCTTGTCTACCAGGAGCGTGCCCTTCGCGCCGGCGGTGAGGCCGGTCGCGGCGCGGGCGGGCACAAAGACCGATGTGCTGAGATCGGACTCCAGCAGGAGCAGGCCCAGAGCCGCGGAGCCGTCGGGCGCCGGTGTGTCGGCCTTCAGCACGACGGCGTCTTTGATCTCCGTGAGGCCGAGCCGCTCGCCAAAGGGGCGCCCGTCTTTGTCCGACGCGAAGAGAGCGTTGCAGAAGAGCCGCGCGCCGAGGCCGCGGTCGATCTCCGCGCGCCCGGTGGGCAGACCCTGGGTCAGCCCCAGCAGGGCCGCCTTGTCCAGGTAGCTGCGCGGCCAGTCGAGGCCCACGTCCTCGTCCCCGTACCCGAGCAGGCGCACGAGGATCGTGACGGCCTGCGGGAAGCTGACGGGTACGTCGGGCCGGAATGTACCGTCCGGGAACCCCGCGATGATCTTCTGCGCGCGCACCGCGGCGTTCACATAGCCGCGCGCCCAGTGCTCCGCCTTTACGTCGGGGAAGATCGTGTACCCCGTGTGGGAGGCGACATCGTCCAGGCCGGACAGCAGGATCGCCATCTTGCAGAACTGCGCGCGGGTCAGCGTGTCGCCGGGGTGGAAACCGCCGTCGTTGTAGCCGGCCACAACGCCCAGGTTCTGCAGCAGCGCGGCCGCGGCGTGTACGTCCGGGTCCGGCGTATCGGAGAACACGGCGCCGGCCGGCAGACACGGCGCCGCGCACAGCGCCAGCGCCAACACAAGGGAGAGGATTTGTTTCACAACATGCACCGCCTTTATTATTTTATTGCCGCGAAGCGGCAATAAAATCAAATGATACGGGCCAGCGGCCCTGCCGCGCCCGCGTGTCAGGATGCGCTCAGGATCTTATAAGACAGTTTCAGCGAAAACAGGGTGTGCCCGCTGCCCCAATTGACATCGAAGCGCTCTTCCAGCGCGCGCAGCCGGCCGCGCTGGGTGTCGGCGTCTATCCCGGCCAGGCGGGCCGCCTGTTCCGCGTCCAGTTCGCCGAAGATGTGGCAGCGGAGCGTTTCGAAGAACTGCGTGCCGTGCTCGGCGTCGTGGTCCCGGAGCAGGGGGACGAGCGGGTGGACCAGCGCCCCGAAGTCGATGATGTCTTTGTAGACGTCCAGAAAGTGGTCGACCCGGAAGTCGTCGTAGTAGAAAATGTGTTCGCTGCCGCCCTGGTCCATCCCGTGGTTCAGGGCGGCGAGTGCCTGCCGGTAGTGGTCGCGCGCCTCCAAAAGATTCTGGAACCCCGCGCTCACGCCCGCGAAGACGCCGTATTTTTCGAAAAACGCCCCGAGGGCCGGCAGGTCGCGCCGGGCGCTGAACAGCGGTCGGTCCGTTCCCGTCAGGATCACGATGTTGTTTAGATAAAGGTCACACTTGCACGCGCTTTGGAGGCGCGCGAAGAGGTCCTTGAAGTACGCGAGATGGGAGAGCGTGGGTTCGTAATGGGAGACATCCACGACGAGGAGAAAGAGGTGCGGGCCCAGGCCCGCGTAGAGGTCCTGCAGCCCGGCCGGGTCGCGGGCCCTTTGGGTGACCGGGCCGCCGCCCCCGCCCGCCGTGTTCTCCGCGAGCAGCGCGCCGAGCGGGCCTTCGACGAACACGCGTTCCGTGAGCAGACCCGGGTGGCGCCGGAGCGACTCCGAGAGGCAGTCGCAGGCCGCCTCAATGCGCGCCCAGTCCTCCTCTCGAAAAGGCCGGGCACAGGCGACTACGACAATGCAGCCAAGCTGGATCCCGTTTTCGTCGAAGACCTTGCCGACCGCCCGGTCGTAGGGCAGCGCGCCGCTTACCAGGGGCGCCACCACGGGGTTCTCCGCGAACGCCCGGACGAAGTTTTCCCGGAAAAAGAAATCCACCGTCTCGTGGGAGAAGCGCCCGAACGCCATGAGCTCGTTCCACAGAGGGTCGTCGCAAGCGGCGGTGTCCGTGCTGGCGAGCAGGTTGTGGCTCGTGTCGATCAGGACAGCCGGGTTGCCGAGGTCCGCGCAGGCCTCGCGCAGCAGCGCGCGCAGCAGATATTCTTTTTCGGCCTCGGATCGTTCGGATGGTTCGGTCTGGCGCATATCAATACCCCCTTCAACGGCTTTGACAGCCGAAAATTCCTGTTTTATTTGTTGAAAAACTTTGTTTTTCAACAACACGGGGGTTGGATCGAGGCGCTGAGGCGCCTCGCGGGGTGCGGTTTGCGGAAATGAATTCCGCAAACCGCGGATG
>JAIRML010000213.1 GCA_031258665.1 Oscillospiraceae bacterium
TGGTCATGCCGGACACGGGCGAGATCCTCTCGGGCGGCAATTTCCACGGCCAGCCGGTCGCGCTCGTGATGGACCACCTGAAGGTGGCCCTCTCGGAGATCGGGAACATCTCGGAGCGCCGCATCAACCGGCTCGTCGACCCCAGCCTGAGCGCGCTGCCCTCGTTCCTCACGGCCTACCCCGGTGTCAACTCCGGCTTCATGATCTTGCAGTACACCGCGGCCTCGCTGGTGTCGGAAAACAAAGTGCTCACCCATCCGGCGTCGGCGGACTCGATCCCCACTTCGGCCAACCAAGAGGACCATGTCAGCATGGGCACGATCGCCGCGCGGCAGGCGCGGGAGATTTTAGAAAACGTGAAGTATGTCCTCGCGATTGAGCTGATGGCGGCCGCGCAGGGGGTGGACTTCCTCGCCCCGATGACGCCCGGCCTGGGCACCGCCGCGGTCCACCGCCATCTCCGCACCCTCGTCCCCCGGCTGGAGGAGGACCGGATCCTGACACCCGACATTTTGACCGTTCGCCGGGCCGTCACCGACGGTTCCCTGCTCGCGGCCGTCGAGGCCGAGACCGGCGCGCTGCGGTCCGTCGACCCCTGACGCCCCCTCCGCTTCGAAGCCCACACCGGGGCGCGCCGTACGGGGCGCCCCCGCGCCGGTAGACGGCGCCTTTTGCAAGTTCCGGCCGGGGGGGCTGCACAAATTCGCGCCGCGCCGCCGCCGGATGAAAATTTTCTCATTTCTTTCTTGACTTATCCTGTCACGCTATAGTAGAATAATGGGTGCAAAGGGGCGACGCCGTAAACGTTTTTGTCTCTTTGCATTTTTTCCGTTTCCCCTATTTTTTGAAAGTCTGGAGTGGAAAAGATGAAACGCATTGCCTGTCTGCTGTCTTTCGTCCTCTGCCTGGTTCTGGCGGCCGGGTGCGCCCCCGCCGACCCGGGCGGCGCCGATGTCCCGGACGTGCTGATCGTCGGGCTCGACGACACTTTCGCGCCGATGGGGTTCCGCGACGAAGCCGGCAACCTGGTCGGGTTCGACATCGATCTCGCGAACGCCGTGGGCCGCGAACTGGGCATCGAGATCCGTTTCCAGCCGATCGACTGGGACGCCAAGGACATGGAGCTCTCCTCCCGCAACATCGACTGCATCTGGAACGGCATGTCCCGCACGCCTGATCGCGAGGAAAGCATGACCCTCTCGAAAAACTACCTGAACAACCGCATCATCATCATGACAAACCCCGACGTGCAGATCTCCTCAAAAGAACAGCTCGCGGACTTCAAAGTCGGCACACAGGCCGAGTCCTCGGCGCTGGAGGTCGTCCAGAGCGACCCAATCTACGCGTCGATCGAGGCCAACTTGTCCGAGTACCGTACGTATGACGAGTGCATCCTCGACATGCAGGCCGGCCGCATCGACGCGATGATCGTCGACGAAGTGCTCGGGCAGTACAAAAACAGCAACCTCGCCACAAAACTGAATGTCGCCTCCGCCGACTTCGGCGACGACTACTATGTCATCGGCTTTCGCAAAGAAGACACCGCGCTCTGCGCAAAGGTCGAAGAGGCCCTGCGGGCCGTAAAGGCGAGCGGCGAGGGCGCCGAGATCAGCAACGCCTGGTTCGGCGAGGACCTGCTGCTGGACATCTGACCCTAGGGCCCGGGCCGCCCCCGCCCGCGGCGGGGCGCCCGGGCCTCTCCCCTTTTTGCCGCGGAGATGATTTTGACCGCGCCGGACACCCAGGCGGGCTGCCCCCGCAGCCCTGGGCCCAAATTCTCGTTTTTTGTTGCCGTTTCACGGCCATAAGTTACTAAGGCGCGGAAAGGCGGTACAGACACCGATGTCTTTTTTGGATTACACCGTCACACTGGGGCCGGCGCTGCTGAACGGCCTTGTCGAGACCCTCAAACTGTTTGGGCTGACGCTGCTGCTGGCGGTGCCCCTCGGGCTTCCGATCGCGCTGGGAAACATCTCGCGGTTCCCGCCGTTTCGGCTCCTGTGTAAGCTGTATGTCTGGGTGTTCCGCGGCACGCCCCTGATGCTCCAGCTCTTCTTCTTTTACTACGGCCTCGGCATCATCGCCAACAACACCGGCTGGCTGTTTTTGCGTTTCGACCGTTTTCCGGCGGCCGTTCTGACCTTTACGCTCAACTACGCGGCGTATTTCTCAGAGATCTACCGGGCCGGCATTCAGTCGATCGACCGCGGCCAGTACGAGGCGGCCAAGACGCTGGGCTTCACCCGCGGGCAGACGATGTTTCGGATCATCATCCCGCAGACGATCCGCCGGATCATCCCGCCGGTGTCCAACGAGACCATCACCCTCGTGAAAGATACGGCGCTTGTCAATGTGATCGCTGTCCCCGAGCTGCTCAAAGTGGCAAAGGACGCGGCCAACCGAGACAGCAACACCACCGGCTACCTGCTGGCGGCGCTCGCCTACCTGGTTGTCACCCTCGCTTTGACGATGCTCTACCGCCGCCTGGAGCGGCGCTTTTCCCGGCACGAGCAAGAGGCCGTGTGAGGCTTTCCGGGACAACGTGAGAAGAGAGAGGAACCGCCATGGGATACATCGTGGAGATGGAAAATATTACCAAAACATACGCGGGCGTGCCGGCGCTGGACGATGTGACGCTCCGGGTGAAGTCGGGCGAGCAGGTCGCCATCATCGGGTCGTCCGGGTCCGGCAAATCTACGCTGCTGCGCTGTCTCAACCACCTGGAGCTCATCGACTCCGGCCGCGTCGCCATCGACGGCGAGGCCCTGGTGGAGACGGACGCGGGCGGGCGCGCGCGCTACCGGAAGGAGGCCGAGATCCGCCGCCTCATCTTGCGCACGGCCATGGTGTTCCAGCATTTCAACCTGTTTGGGCACCTCAGCTGCCTCGAAAACATCACCATCGCGCCGATCCGGATCAAAAAAGAGCCGGCGGCGGACGTGCGCGCGCGCGCGATGGAGCTGCTTCGCGTCGTGGGCCTTGAACACAAGGCAAACGCCTACCCCAGCCAGCTCTCCGGCGGCCAAAAACAGCGCGTCGCCATTGCCCGGGCTTTGGCAATGCGCCCCTCCGTGTTGTTGTTTGACGAGCCGACCTCGGCCCTGGACCCGGAAGTCACGGGCGAGGTGCTGCGCGTCATCCGCCAGCTGGCGTCGGCGGGCCACACGATGGTGCTCGTCACCCACGAGATGGGCTTCGCCCGCGAGGTCGCGGAGCGGGTCATCTTTATGGACACGGCGCGGATCATTGAGGAGGGCCCGCCCAGGCAGCTCTTCGACAACCCCGGCAGTGACCGTCTGCGCTCTTTCCTCCAGGCGGTGATCTGAAATCCCGGACGCGCGGGCATCCTGCCCGCGGGCGCCGCCGCGTATGCGCGGTGTGGCACGTGGGCAGAAGATTTCCAAAAGTACATCGTGGGGCGTTTTCGCCCGTGTGTGTTGTGGCAGGCGGAGGGTCCGCCGGAACCCCGTTTGATATATTTTACAAAAAGAGGAGGAGAGGGAATGTTTATGAAGAGAAGCAAACGACTGTTGTCGGCCCTGCTGGCCCTTGCCCTGGTGTGTTCCCTGCCGGCCCTGCCCGCCGGCGCGCTCACCGCGGACCCCGCGCCCTCGCTCACCGCGCTGGAGGCGGCGTTCTTGGCCCGGATCGACTACGACAACGCGGAACGCATGGCCCTGGACCTCACC
>JAIRML010000214.1 GCA_031258665.1 Oscillospiraceae bacterium
AGGCGCCGGGCACTCGGCGGCAAGCGCCGCGACCAGCGCGTCCAGCTCATCGGACCGGCCGAGCCCGGGCCCCACCAGCAGGACGTGCGCGCCCTGCATTCGTGCCCGGATCTCCGGCAGCGCCCGCGCGGACAGCCGCCCCTCCGTGTCCTCCGGCAGCGGTCGGCACATCACCTCTGGGCAGCAGGAAGCCGCCGCGATCGGGTAGACGCTGCGCGGCACGAGCAAGCTGACGAGCCCGGCGCCGGCGCGCACACAGCTCTCCGCCGCCAATCTGGCCGCGCCTGTGTAGCCCACACTGCCGCAGACAAGCAGCGCCCGGCCGTAGTCCCCCTTGTGCGTCTCCTCCGGCCTGTGCGGCAAAATCCCCGCCACAAACGCCTCATCCACTTCTTGCCTGTTCACAGCGTGTGCTCCAGTACAATCCGGACGCCCAGGAGGACCAGGACAAGCCCGCCGATCACCTCGGCGCGGCGGCCGAAGAGGGCGCCCAGGCGGCGGCCCAACAGACCGCCCAGCAACGAAAATCCAAAGGCCACGCACCCGATGATGGCGGCCGAGATGAGGATCGGCGTCTTCAGCAGCGGCAGCGTCAAGCCCACGGCCAGCGCGTCCACACTGGTGGCCAGCGCCTGCAAAAGGAACTGCGGGTGGGTCAGCGCCTTCAGCGGACCCTCCTCTTTCCCCCGCCGGCGCAGCGCGTTGTACATCATGCGCCCGCCGATAAAGCCGAGCAGCAACATCGCCAGCCAGTGGTCGACGCCCTCTATATACCGGAGCAGCTGGCTGCCCAGCAGGTACCCAATGAGCGGCATAAAGAACTGAAACGCCCCAAAATAGACGCCCATCCACACCGCATGCCTGGGGCGAAACCCCGCGCAGGCCATCCCATTCGTGACCGCGACGGCCAGGGCGTCCAGCGCCAGCGTGATGGCCATGACGCACACCGTGAGCAGTTCCATCGACTCCTCCTCGGGCCCGACCGGTCACACACCGACCGGGCCGCTTGAATCTTGAATATTTATTATATCAGATACCGGCTTGCCTGCCAAGCATTGTTTGGGCGCCGCCGCGCGCAGAGGTTTTTATGGCAAAGATAGTGAACATAGCATACTGAAGCCCGGAAAATACATAAAATAATAAACAAATCCAATAAAAAAATCCATTGACCTCCCTCCCAAAAAAACATAAGCTTGTGTGGGGTTCTTATGAAATCTATGAGACCAACGGGAATACAATGAGGAGGATTTATGATGAGATCGAAGAAAAAATTGATCAAAAGGCTGTTCGTATGCATGTTGGCCGTGTTGATCCTGACCACTTTGGCGCCGGCGCCGGCGGTCTTTGCCGCGCTTCCGGGCGGCAGCGACGTGGTCAGCCTGGCCGGCGGCAACATCGCGCGCGTTTCTGGCGTCACGATAGAAGCGAGTTATTCAAACGTGTGGACCGGAGACGCGGATGTGCAGACGGCGCGTATCATCGACGGAGGTCTGCCGACAAGCACGGATCCCGTCCAATCCGCCAACCAAGCTTGGAATTCATGGGACACCGGCAATTTTCCGGTGACCGTCACTCTGACGTGGCCGGAGCCCTACCGGATGGACGCCACGAGGGTCATGTGGTGGTACGACAACGACACCACCCCGGACGTGGACGTAAGCCTCCCCGGGAATTGTGTCGTCCAGTACAACGCGGGAACCACAGCGAACCCCATCTGGACCAATGTCTCGAACATGCGAAACGCCGCCGGGAGCTCCGTGACCACCGTCGGCAACGCGGGTGGGGGTGTCAACGCCAACAACAGAATCTGGAACGGCGTGACGTTTGACCAGCTTGTCACGCAGCAGTTGCGCCTGAGCGTCTCAAAAGGCATCGGCACAGGTGTCGGTATAGGCGAATGGGAAGTGTTCGGTTCGGTGGCGTCCTCCGAGCTTTATTCCGCGACCATTCAGGGGGACGCGACGGTCGTCTTGGGTAAGGAGCACACCTATACGGCCAGCGTGATCTCGCCGGGTTTGACAAATGTCGGGTACCTGTGGACGCTCGACAACGACAACGCCGTCATCGTCGGCGATGCCGGCGCCTCCACCGTCAAGGTGCGCGGTGACAAAGAGGGCAATGCCAAGCTCTCTCTGAAAGTGACGCACGAAAGCGGCGTCAAAGAGGCACACGCGGATTTCAACATCACGATTGCGGACACCAGACTCTCAGCGCTTCCGGACAGTGCCGGGGCGGTCAGCTTGGCCGACGGCAACATCGCGCGCGCTTCCGGCGTCGCCGCCGCGGCAAGTTACTCCAACACGACAAACGGCGACGCGGCGACGCAGACGGCGCGCGTGATCAACGGGGCGCTGGGGTCGGGTGCGGGAACCAGCTGGAACTCATGGAACACTTCCAGCTTTCCGGTGACCGTCACGCTGACATGGCCGGAACCTTATCTGATGGGCGCGACGAGGATCATGTGGTGGTATGACGGCACCAGCTCGGGTTCGGGCGTGACCCTCCCCGGAAACTGTGTCGTCCAGTACAACGCGGGGACCACAGCGAACCCCATCTGGACCAATGTCTCGAACTTGCGAAACGCCGCCGGGGACCCTGTGACCACCGTCGGCAACTTGGGCGGGGGCACCAACGCCAACAACAGGATTTGGAACGGCGTGACATTCGACCCGCTTGTCACACAGCAGCTGCGCCTGAGTATTTCCAAAGGCGTCGGCACCGGCGTCGGCATAAGCGAATGGGAGGTGTTCGGTTCGGTGGCGCCCACCGAGCTGTACGCCGCGACCATCCAGGGGGATGCGGCGGTATTCTCGGGAGAAGAGCACACCTATGCGGCCAATGTCATCTCGCCGAACCTGACGGATGTCGGCTACCTGTGGACGCTTGACAACGACAACGCCGTCATCGTCGGCGCCGCCGACGCCGCCACGGTCAAGGTGCGCGGCGACAAAGCGGGCAATGCCAAACTCTCCCTAAAGGTGACGCACGAAAGCGGTGTACAGGAGGTGCGCGCGGATTTCAACATCGCGATCACGGCCACCGAACTTGTTTCCGTGAGCGTTGCGGGCGATACGAGGCTGCTGGAGGCACAGGAGCTCGACTATACATCCACCGTGTACACGCCGGGTTTGACAGGCGTCGCCTACCAGTGGACACTCAGCAACGGCAGCGCCGCCATCGTCGGCGCCGATGACGCCGCCACAGTCAAACTGCGCGGCGTGGCCGCAGGTCCGGTCACGCTCACCGTAAAGGCGGCGCACAACAGCGGCGCGCGGGAGGTGACCGCGGATTACCACATAGACGTGCTGGCGGTGACCGCTCGGACATATGTCACGTCCACAGCCGCGGGCAAAGCGCCCATCCTCCCAAAACGGGTCGTCCTGGAAAATGTCCGGTTCGACACGCCGACCGCTCACACGACCGGAAGTTTTGATTTCGGTGAGGAGTTCAACGACAGCCTCATCGCGGTGGATCATTGGGACGACGTGCCCCCGGAACTGTACGCGGCCGATAAGATCGGCACAACATTTGAGGTGGCGGGGCTCGTCAAGTACAAAGGGGTGGAGTACCCCGCCCAGGCAAGCGTGACCGTCAAAGAGGCGCTGGCCGCGCCCGACTTCAACCATTCGATCACGTCTGAAAATGTCACATTCGACGACACGTTCTGGAAGCCCAAGCAGCTGGTCAACGCCACATCCTCGTTCGACGCGGCCTTTGTGCAGCTTTCCGCCACCAGCGGCAGCTGGGCCGAGGAGCGGAACTTTGTCAACGCCAAGGCCAGACTGGCCGCCGTCGCGGCGGGCAGCGAAAACCCGCCGATGGGGCAATATACGGGATATGTCTTTGCGGATACGGATGTGTACAAGACCATGGAGGGCGTCGCGTACAATTTGGCGGCCATTTGGGACGATCCGTCCATGGACGCGCGAAAAGTCACGCTGCAGAACAAATTGGACTATTGGATCGGTTTGATCGAATCCATCCAATACGCCGACGGCTATATCAACTCGGCGTTCTCCAACCGCACCAGTGTGAGTGCAGGCGGCAGCGGCACCGGCAATTGGCGTTGGAGATACATGGACAGGCACGAGATGTACAACATCGGCCACTTCCTTGAGGGCGCCGTCGCCTACACGCGCTACAGGGAGGGCGTGGGCCTGCCGGACTATCGGCTCTATGAAGTCGGCAAGAGAGCCGCCGACCACATTGTGGACTTCTTCGGCCCCGGCGGGAAACGCGTCGAAGTCCCCGGCCACGAGGAAATCGAACTCGGTCTCATGAAAATGGCCAACTTGGTTGAGGAATACGAGGGCGTCGGCGCCGGCGAGACGTACAGGGAGACCGCCAAGCTGCTCGTCGACAGGCGCGGCAACAGGACGGGCGCCAACGCCAGGCAGAGCGGCTACAACGGCGGCACCTATTCCCAGGACCGCACGCCGATCATCAGCGAGACCGCCGCCGTGGGGCACGCCGTCCGCGCGATGTATTTCTACACGGGCGTGACGGACGTGGCGACATGGCTGGCCCAAAACGACCCGAGCGACGCGGCGCCTTACCTCAGCGTGATGGACAGGATATGGGAGAACGCCAGTGAGCGCAACACCTACATCACGGGAGGCGTCGGGTCCGCCCAACCGGGGGCAAGTTCCGAGGGCTTCGGCGCCGATTACGCGCTTTCCAACACACAATCTTACTGCGAGATATGCGCGGCCATCGCCATGTCCAACTGGAACCAAAGGCTGAACCTTGTACATGAGGACGCGAAATACGCCGACTCATATGAGAAATCGCTGTACAACGCGACCTTGGTCGGCGTCAACCTCGCCGGCGGGCGGTTCTACTATTCGACCCCCATTGAGCGGACGACCACGGGAAGCAGCCGCCATCTGTGGGAATCGGTCGCCTGCTGTGAGCCGAACGTGCTGCGGACCATCGCCAATATGGGCGGTTATCTGTATACCGTCAAACAGGACAGTGTGTTTGTCAACATGTACGCGGGCAGCACCGCCGACGTCAATGTGGAAGGCACAAACGTGAAGTTTGCCCAGGTGACGAACTACCCATGGGACGGCGTCATCAACATGACCGTCACCCCGGCCGAATCGAAGGAATTCACATTGAACATCCGCGTTCCGGGGTGGGTGAAAGCGCAAAAGTACCAAGAGGTGACGATTGAGGTGGACGGCGAGCGCATCGACGCGACCCCCAACGCCAAGGGCTATGTCGCGATCACAAGGATCTGGCCCGCGTCGGGCGCCGTCCTCGACATCGACATTCCGATGGAAGTGCGGATCACCGAGGCGGACAACAATGTCTACAACATCGGAACGGCCACCCACAGCAACCGAAACAGGATCGCCATTGAGAGAGGCCCCATCGTCTACTGCCTGGAGGACGCCGGCACAGGCGCCTCCACCGCAAACACGTTCAACGCGACGCAGGTCGTATTCCCGAGGACAATGGAACTCACCCCCGTTTGGAGGCCCGATCTGCTTCGCGGCGTCGTCGCCCTGACAGGCACGGCCCTCTACAACGGTGAGGAGCGTGAGGTCACGCTTACGCCGTATTACGCGTGGAACAACCGCGGAACCGACCCCGCGAATCTCGGCAACGGCGCCACGAACGGCAGCGGCCGGATGGTGGTCTGGGCCAACGCTTCTGAGGCAACCGTTCAGATCAGGGGCGCGAAAGACAGGCTGGACACCAACGAAGAGACTTCTCTGATGGCCGTGCCGCACGTCAACTTCAGCGCGGGCGCGAGCGCCATGCCGAGCGCCTACCGGTGGACCGTATCCGGGCCGGGCGAAGTGGTGGGCGAGCCCGTGTACGCGCAAGCGCCCACATCGGGCTACGAGAAGATCGGCGGCGTGGTCGGCGGCGTGGCGACCAACACCGTCGCGTATTACGCAAGCACCGCCAAGGTCAGGACAACGGGTTCCGGGCTCATCACGGTGACAGTGGAAGCGTTGAACGGCGAGAACACTCTGTACACCGACACCTATGAAATCGCGGCGGGAGATTACGTTCCCCCCGCAGAGGCCGACTACGCGCTGACCGCCGAGACGACCGCCGGCGGGGTCGGCGCGTCGCTCGTCAACCGCACAGCCGAGGCCGTCGAGGCC
>JAIRML010000229.1 GCA_031258665.1 Oscillospiraceae bacterium
CGGCTATGTCGGCACGATCAAAGACCTGGCCGAGCGTTCGCGCTGCGGCAACCTGAAAGACAGAGGGCGCTGCTTTTCGCAGTCCAGCTCGTGCGACGCCGGCTGCGTGCTCGGGTATCTGTCCCACATACGGGACATCGCGATCATCAACCACGCGCCCTCCGGCTGTACGGCCTCGGCGTCCCCGACCCTGACGACGCAGACGCAGCTGGCCGCCAAGCGGGACCTGCCGTACAACACAGTGATCCTCGGCACCGACATGAAAGAGCCGGACACGATCTTCGGCGCCGCGGCGGGGCTGCGCGAGACGATCTTTGAGACATACCGGCGCTACGCGCCGGCGGCGATCTTTGTCGCCACGTCCTGCGTCTCCGGCATCATCGGAGAAGACGTGGACGCCGTCGTCGCCGAGGCGCAGGAGGAACTGCCCATCCCCATCGTGCCCGTCCACTGCGAGGGGTTTCGGTCCAAGGTCTGGGCCACGGGTTTTGACGCGGCGGACCACGCGATCCTCACGGGCGTTGTGAAACCGCCGCGCGAGAAGCGGAATTTCGTCGTCTTCAAAAATTTCAACGAGAGCGCGCGGGACGACATCGTCGAGATGTTTGCCGCCATCGGCGTCGACACCATGATGGTCTACTCCAACACGACGTTGGAGGAGCTCTCCCATGTGTCGGAGGCGCTGGCCACGGTCTCCATCTGCGGGACACTGGCCTCCTACCTCGGCAACGGGCTGGAGCAGACATACGGCGTGCCTTACATCAAGACGATCAACCCGCTCGGCATCGCCGGGTTTGAGGTCTGGTTCCGCGAGGTCGGCCGGGTGATCGGCCGGGAGGCTGAGGTGGAGGCGTACATCGAGCGCGAGCGCGCCGTGTATATCCCGCAGATCGAGGCGATCACAGAGAAACTGAAGGGGCTGCGGGTCGTGCTGGGCATGGGGTCAAGCTTTGCGTTTCAGGTGGCGCGCGTTGTCCAGGAACTGGGCATGACGGTCGCCTATGTGGCCTCGTGGCACTATGACGCGCGCTACGACGACGGCAGCCCGCCGCCGCACGTGCAGCACCTCGCGGCGCACACGCCGGAGGATTTCCACGTGAGCGTCGCGGACCAGCAAAATTTCGAGTTGCTCAACATCTTAAACACCTACAAGCCGGACCTCTACCTCGCGCGGCACGGGGGGACCAGCGTGTGGGCCATCAAACAGGGCGTCCCGGCCATCTTCATGGCCGACGAGTTTTTGACGTTCGGCTACAAGCGCACGCTGAGTTTTGCGCAGCTCATCCTCGACAGGATCACAAACCGAAGCTTCGAAAAGAACCTCTCCGCCCGCATCAAACTGCCGTACACCGACTGGTGGTACAAGCAGGAAAATTCCCTTCTCTACAAGGCGGCGGAGTGAGGCGCCGCAGATAGTACTTTGTTGCCGCAAAGCGGCAACAAAAAACAAAAATTTGGGTTGTGGGCTGCGGACGCAGCCCACGTTGGGAGTGAGTGCCCATGGCAAGGACACTGGATCAAGTGCGTTACAAGTGCGCGCTGGGCGCGCTGCAGACTGTGCAGGCCATCGAGCGGGTGCTGCCCATCCTGCACGCGGGGCCGGGCTGCGCGGACAAACTGACGGCCGGGAACGGCACGTCCGGCCACTTTGCCCCGAGGATCTTTCCGTGTACGAACATCGCGGAGACAGAGATCGTCTTCGGCGGCGAGCAGCGCCTGCGGGAGGTGGTCGAAAACGCCCTCCGGGTCATCGACGCGGACCTCTATGTCGTGCTCACCGGCTGTTCCTCCGAGATCATCGGGGACGACACCGGGGAGGTTGTGCGCGGGTTTCGCACGGCGGACAAGCCGGTGATCTATGCCTCCACGGCGGGTTTTAAGGGGAGTAACTACCAGGGGTATGAATGGGTGTTGGAGGCGCTGTTCACACAGTATTTGCCCGAGGAGGCGGGTGGCGAGACAGAGAAGGGGCTTGTCAACGTGTTTGCGAGCCTCCCGTTCCACGACCCCTTTTGGGAGGGCAACCTCACGGCGCTGGAGGGGCTGCTCGCCGACATCGGCCTCACAGCCAACATCATCTTCGGCTATGGCCGCGGGCTGAAACATGTGGACCGCATCCCCCGCGCGCAGTGCAATCTTGTCGTAAACCCCTGGCTGGGGCTCTCGAGCGTGCGGCTGCTCAAAGAGAGGTTCGGCACGCCGTACCTCCACTACCCGAACCTGCCCGTCGGCGCCTGCGAGACGAGTAAATTTTTGCGCGCGGTGGGCGCGTTCGCGGGGCTGGAGAGCGACGCGGTCGAGCGCGTCATCGCGGAGAAGGAGAGCCGGTATTATCACTACATCGAGCGCTACGCCGACATCTTTCTCGAAAACCGCGTCATGGCTAAGCGGTTCACCGTCGCCGCGGACACCCAGTACGCCCTCGCGCTGACCCGTTTTCTCGTCAACGACATGGGGCTGTTCCCGCAGCGGCAGTACGCGATGGAGGACGTGCCGGAGGCGTACCGGGCGGACATCGAGGGGTATTTTCGCGACATGAACTACGACATCGAGGCGGAGGTGTCCTTCGAGACGGACGGTTATCTTGTGCAAAACGAGATCCGGGGGGCCGACTACCACGGGTACCCGCTCATCGTCGGCAGCGCGTGGGAGAAAAAGGTGGCGCGCGACACAAACGCGCATTTCCTCTCCATCGCCTGGCCGCTGAACGAGCGGCTCATCATCAACAGTTCCTACGTGGGCTACGAAGGGGGCCTCAAGTTTTTGGAGGACGTCTACTCCGTGGTGCTCACCCGGTTCACATGAGTCGCGGCGCGTGTCCGCGCGCGTCCGAAGGAACGAAAGAGGTGGACTGGCTCCGATGAAAAAAGTGTGGAAAAAAATGGCGCATATCCTGTACAGTTCCCTGGCGATATTGATCTTTCTGGCCCTGTGGGAGGTGTTGGGGCGGACGGGCGTGTTGATCAACCCGCTGTTTTTGCCTCCGTTCACCGGGGTGTTGGCCGCCCTCGCCAAGGAGACGGCCAGCGGGATGTTGTGGCGGCACATGGCCATCAGTTTGCAGCGTTCCCTGCTGGGGTTCGGGCTGGGGTTGGTGGTCGCCATCCCGCTGGGGCTGGCGATCGGCTGGGTCAGGAAATTCGGACGATTTCTAAACCCGTTGCTGCAGCTTTTTCGCAATATGCCCGTGCTGGCGCTGCTGCCCGTGTTTGTCATGTTCTTCGGCATCGGCGAGGTCTCCAAGGTGGTGGTCATCTTTTGGGGCGTGCTCTGGGCGGTGCTGCTGAACACGGTCTCCGGGGTG
>JAIRML010000251.1 GCA_031258665.1 Oscillospiraceae bacterium
TTGTCATCTCCTTTGTGCTCTTCCTACCCATTTCTTGAGATTTCTATATGATTATACCACATCCTAAACGGCCAGCCTAGTCGGCCACCTCCAGGCCACCCTGTCCCGCTCTAAACACCGCAGTCCGTCATCATCTACAAAGAGGTGGAGGCCTTCTACTACGGCGACGACGCGTCTGACCCCAATTTGGGGTGGAAGGCCTCCATCGACGACGACATCACGGTCATCCTCTGCGACGACAACCACGCCAATGTCCGCGGCCTGCCGATGGACATGAACCGCGACCGCGCCGGCGGCTTCGGCATGTACTACCATTTTGACTACAACGGCGCGCCGCGCTCGTACCGCTGGGTGGACACCACGCCGCTGGAAAAAATCCGTGAGCAGATGATGATGGCCTATGACTACGGCGTGGACAGGATCTGGGTCACAAACGTGGGCGACCTCAAGTTCAACGAGGCCCCGATCGACTACTGGTTCAAGCTGGCCTACGACGTGGAGACCTGGGGCGAACTGGACGGGCCGGACAGGGCCCACAGAGAATTCGCGGCGAAGGAGTTCGGCGAGGAGCTGGCCGACGACATCGCGGAGGTCCTATTTGATTACACGTATATGAACAACGTCAGAAAGCCCGAGATCGTTCTCAGCAACACATTCAGCCTCACGTACTTCAACGAGGCCGAAACTTGGCTGGCCAAGTACGAGGCCATCGCCGACAAGGCGCTGGAAATCAAAAAACGGATCCCGCCGGAGAGGATGGACGCCTACTACAACCTGGTGCTGCACCCCACCCTCATCTCCTGCAACGCCTGGAAACTGATGATAAACCTCCAGAAAAACCAGGCGTACCAGGCTCTGGGGCTACCGGCCGCCAACGATTACGCCGAGATCGCGCGCGCCTGCCTGTTGTTTGACAATTTCACCATGTACAACACCTATGGCGCCCCGGGCCTCTTTTACCCGAACTACGCCAGCGACGTCGCGCAGATCAAGGCCGTGCTTGGAGAGGATATCATCGCGGCCGACGAGAATTCCTATTACTGTGTGGGGAACGGCAAATATTACGGCTACTATCCGCGCCGCAGCCAAACGGACCCCTACAGCGTCGTCGCCGACTCCTCCATCTACTACCTCGGCCTGACGTCGTGGGCGCACCGCACGTCTCAAATGACCTTTGCGACCACCGGCTCCGCCTGGAACAGGATCTACACCGTCACCCCGACGGAGGCGCCGGGCATGGTTGTCCTGCCGCAGTCCTGGCTGAGCGCGAGCCTTCCGCACGCGAGGACCGGCCGTATCGCTCTGCACCCCTTCACGAGCTACGGCGACGAGACGCGAACCATCGACGTGGGGAACACCAGCCTGACCCCGTTTGCGTACACCGCGACGGCCAACGAGCCGTGGATCGTGCTCGACAAGACCGCCGGGACAGCGGACAAGCTCGACCGGATCCACGTCAGCGTCGACTGGACCCGGGTGCCGGCCGGCGCCGCCGCGAGTGGCAGCATCACCATAGCCGGGGCGGACGCCGAAGTCACGGTCACAGTGACCGCCGAGCTGTTTGACACGTCCGGTCTGCCGGAAAAAACGTTTGTCGAGACCGACGGCTATATCTCCATCCTCTCCAAACACTACGCCGATTCGGTGGCCAAGGAGAAAGACGGCGTGACCTATCGGTGGACCGAGCTGCCCGGCTACGGCCGTGAGCTGTCCTCGATGAAGGTGACGCCGACCGCGCTGGACGCCGGATACGGCGCCGGGCGCACACCCGGCGTGGACGCGCCGTACCTCGAATACAACGTGTACATCAAGACGCCGGGCGTCGTCGACATCATCACGCAGTGGGCGCCGACGAACGGCATGGACCCGAGACAGCTCACGACGCTGGGCTACGGCGTCCAGCTGGGCGACGACGAAGAACCGCAGATCGTCAATTCTCTGGCGCGCAACTTCCTGGTCACAAACGGCGGCGGCATCATGTGGGCCGACGGCGCAGAGAGCGCGACCCGCACCATCACGCTGCGCAACAACGGCATCCGCGACATCTCCCAGCACACTGCGGCGGAGTCGGGCGTGTACACGCTGCGGATCTACATGGTAAACGACGGGCTTACGCTGCAAAAGATCCTTGTGGGCACAAGCACACTGGCCAGGTCGACGGTCAACGCCGCGAACAACCAGTTGGACACGATGACCAACATCCGGTTCAACTACCCGGCGTACACGACGCCGACCATCCTGACCGGCCAGCGCGACGGCACCGGCGCCAGCAACGCCGCCTACTTCGGCCCGCCGGAGTCGTTCTACACAAAAGCCGAGGCGGCCGACGCACACTGGGTCGGCACATGGGGGGCCGGGCAGTATTACGGCGACACGGCCGGCACTGACGCGGGCGTGCGCCAAGCCGGAGGCGTGGCGCTGACCCTGCCCGACGCCACGCTCCGTCAGATGATCCGCACCTCCGTGGGCGGCCGGCGGCTGCGCCTGAGATTCTCCAATGAATACGGAGACACGCCGATGACACTGAGCGCGGTGAGCATCGCCAAAGCCAACGGGGATCTCAACACCTCCGACATCGATGTCTCGACCAACACCCCCGTCACTTTCCACGGGGGCAGCGCAGGCGTGACCATTGAGCCCGGGCAATTCGCGGCGTCCGACCCCATCGATTTCCCGGTCGCCGCGCTGGAACGGGTCGCGGTGTCCATCTACTTTGGCGCTGTGCCGACAAGGGTGAGCGCTCACATCGCCGCCAGGGCCAACAGCTATGTCCAACCGGGCGTCAACGCGATTTTCAACGAGACCTTGAGCGGTTCCACCAACACGCATTGGTTTGCCCTGTGCGGCGTGGATGTGCAGGCGCCGCCGGAAAACAAGTCCATCGCCGTGCTCGGCGACTCAATCACAGACGGGTATGGCGTGACCAATGAGCAGTATACGCGCTGGGTGGACATCTTGATGAACAGCCTGCAGGGCAGCCCGAGCGCCAGCCATCTCTCCGTCATCAACATGGGCATCGGGACCAACGCATTGCTCAGCGGGACAAACCCGCTGGCGGCGAGACTCCGGTTTGCACGGGATGTCTTGCAGCAGCCCGGGGTCGGGTATGTGGTGTTCCAGATCGGCGTCAACGACCTCCCGGGCGGAGGCCAAACCGCGGCCAATATGATCGCGGCCTTTGAGGAATTGTTTGAGGCCGCCGCCGCGAAGGGCATCAAAGTATATGGCGGCACCATCTCCCCCCGCGGCTCGAGTGTGACGCAGGACGCCAACCGGCAGACCGTCAACAGCTGGATACGCCAGCAATACGCGGAGGGCAAGATCTATGGGCTGGTCGATTTTGACGCGCTGCTCCGAAACCCGGACAGCCCGAACACGCTGCTGGCGGAGTACCGGAACGACAGCATCCACCCAAACGCGGCGGGGTACCGCGCCATGGGCGAATATGTGTATGCCCTGCTGCTAAGAGAAAGGGGTTAGTCGTATCATGAAAAACCAAGAGAAGGGGAGGCGGCGCCGCGTGTCACGCTTGAAACGATCCTCCGCCATGTTTTTGGTCATGGCCACGCTTGTGTCCGTCTGTCTGACAGGCCCGGTCTCGACCATTGGCGCGCTTGCGTCGGACACTTCACTCACCGGCTCGGCCGATGACTACAACGGTTCAGACATGTGGCTGCGATACGTGCCGGTGGAGGACCCCGCTCTGCTCCAGTCCTACAAAAACACCGTCAAGAGCATCGTCGTGCCGGAAGACAACGCCGCGGAGCTGTTCCGCTTCTCCGACACCGATATATTTGAAGAATCGTACGGCTACAAGGGGCTGAGACAGCCGGCGGGTTCCACCGAGATCATCCCCAAAACCACCCTGGGCGCGGCGCGCATTGAGCTGGAACGCGCGCTGAGGGGCCTGTTGGGTGAGACGATCCCCGTGCAGCCCGCGCTGGCCGACGGCGCCCTGG
>JAIRML010000028.1 GCA_031258665.1 Oscillospiraceae bacterium
ACGGGCCGACACGCCAGCCAGCAGGATGAAGACGCCGGCAAAGAAGGGCTGCAGCACAGAGAGCAGCGGGTTAAAGAGCAAGCCGCGCGGCAAAAGCCCCGCCCCCACGAGATCGTAACCGGCGTGGTACGCGACCATCAGCAGGATCGACAGGCCCCGCACGGCGTCGATGAGCGCGACGCGCGACGCGCCGGCACCAGGTCCGGGGTCAGACATTGAACCGGAACAGCACGATGTCTCCGTCCCGCATGACATACTCTTTGCCCTCCGAGCGCACAAGGCCGCGCTCCTTGGCGGCGGCCATCGACCCGGCGGCCATCAGGTCGTCGAAGGCGATCACCTCGGCGCGGATGAAGCCGCGCTCAAAATCGGAGTGGATGACGCCCGCGGCCTGGGGCGCCCGCGTCCCTTTTCGGATGGTCCACGCGCGCACCTCCGGCTGCCCGGCGGTGAGATAGGAGATCAGCCCCAGCAACGTGTAGGAGGCGCGCACCAACCTATCGAGGCCGGCTTCTTCCAACCCCAGCTCGGTCAGGAAGAGAGCCCGCTCCTCCTCCGGCAATTCCGCAATGTCCTGCTCCAACTTCGCGCAGATCGGGAGCACCTGCGCGCCCTCGCGCGCGGCAATCTCCTCCACGGCCCGCAAATACGGGTGGTCCGCCCGGTCGGCGAACCCCGCCTCGTCCATGTTGGCGCAGTAAATGACAGGTTTGCCCGACAGCAGCGGCGCCGAGGCTGTGAGCGCGCGTTCGCCCTCGCTCTCACAGGCAAACGCGCGGGCCGGCCGGCCGGCGTCCAGATGCTCCGACAGGCGCTTGAAGAGATCCGCCTCCGCGAGATATTTCCTGTCTCCCTTCGCCAGCTTGCCAGCCTTGTCGATCCGGCGGCCCACGATCTCAATGTCTGAGAGGATGAGTTCCATGTTGATGATGTCGATGTCGCGGGCCGGGTTGGCGCCGCCCTCCACATGGACGACATTGTCGTCGTCAAAACAGCGCACGACGTGAATGATCGCGTCCACCTCGCGTATATGCGTCAAAAATTGATTGCCCAGCCCTTCGCCCCGCGACGCGCCGCGCACAAGCCCGGCAATGTCCACAAACTCGATGACCGCCGGCGTGACCTTCTGCGGGTTGTGCATACGCGCCAGCACAGCCAGCCGCCCGTCCGGGACAGACACCATCCCCACATTGGGTTCGATCGTGCAAAACGGGTAGTTGGCCGACTCGGCGCCCGCGCGGGTAATCGCGTTGAACAATGTACTCTTGCCCACATTGGGCAAGCCGACAATGCCTAATTTCATGGTGACAACCATGCCTTTCGCGAGGATTTTTGTGAAATATGCCAGCAAAAGATCCGGCAAAGCGCCGAGCGCTGTACCCTGTGGCGGCGCCCAAGGGTGACGCCGCAGGGTACACGCCGGATGATCTGCCGAGAGATTTTGCCGGCAGATGAAGCAAAAAACGCAGTGAATACTTTGTGTATTCGCGAGGATTTTTGTGAAATATGCCGGCAAAAGATCCGGCAAAGCGCCGAGCGCTGTACCCTGTGGCGTCACCCCTTGTCAGATTTCGACCTCCAGGCCGTCGTAGGCGACACCGATGCCGTAGAGGCGCAGACGCTCCTCCATGGGCCTGTGCAGGAAACCGGAGGTGTGCGAAAAGTGAGTGGCCAGATAGCGCGTGCGCGCGGTGGAACTCTTCTGCTGGAACAGACGGCGTTTGACTGTGACATTGTCTTCCAGCGTCATGTGGTTGGGTGTGTCGGAATGGACGGGGTTTGTGCAGTCCATGCTGACCATATGCACCGAACGACCTACCAAAAAATCCCATGTCTCCTCGGGAAAGAAGCCGGTGTCGTTGGCATAGAGCAGCACTTTGCCGTCCGACTCGATCAGGTAGATGAAGGCGCCCGGGCAGTGGCGGGCCTGCAGAGGCGTGACAATATAACGCCCGAAAGTGGCAGGCGTAAAGAGCTTGAGTTCCGTAAACTCTATCAGCGGTTCCAAACGCGCCAGCTCATCTTTGCCGAGCACCTGCTCCATGCGCTCCCAGACGGCGTAACTGCCGTAGATGTAGAGTTTTTTCCGTTCGGCGTGCAGGCAGTAGGGCGCGCGCAGATTGGAGAGCTCCGCCGCATAGAAGTGGTCCGCATGCGTGTGGGTCACCAAAAGATATTCGATGCCACCCATCTCAAGCTTCCACTCGGCGGCCTGGGAGAGCAGATCCGGCGGCAGATCCACAAGCAAGGCGCCGTCGATGAGCATAGAGGAACGGCGGCGCACGTTCCGCCCGCCCTGCGCGCGCGATTCACGGCAGGCGGGGCATTGACAAAATACGCCGGGAAACCCCTCCGCGGCGCCCGTACCAAGGTATCGAATGTGCATGTTAACCCTCCAAATGTAACAAAACAGCGGTAGAATATGCTGGCAAAAGATCCGACGAAGCGCCGAACACGCAGTTTTTAGAGGCGCCCAACCGGGCTTTCCATGTGTTATGACCTAAACTAGAATCTAATTTTATCGTATCTTATGACTTCTGTCAACCCAACGTGGGCTGCCGGGTGCCTCCGCAGCCCTGGGCCCAAAATTCTCGTTTTATTTGTTGAAAAACTTTGTTTTTCAACAACACGGGGGTTGGATCGAGGCGCTAAGGCGCCTCGCGGGGTGCGGTTTGCGGAAATGTTGTGCAGACGTTTCAATCCACATCGCCCATACGGGCGACGACTCTCGCCGGCGGCGCCAACCTTCGCGCCGACCAAGTTTCAATCCACGTCGCCCATACGGGCGACGACACACACACGGCGGCCATTTCACGGATTATACGCCGTTTCAATCCACGTCGCCCATACGGGCGACGACGTGCAGCCTTTCGCCAGCATCAACGATCTCAAGGTGGTTTCAATCCACGTCGCCCATACGGGCGACGACGCTCAGTTCCCCTGATATAATCTAGGTGTGAGACGTTTCAATCCACGTCGCCCATACGGGCGACGACATACCCTGCCTGATATAGTCACACTGGCCCT
>JAIRML010000050.1 GCA_031258665.1 Oscillospiraceae bacterium
AGCTCCAGGTGATGTTTCGGGAGGACACCGAGGTGGCCATGGAGGCGCTGCAAGCGCTGCGCGGCGAGTACTCGGACAAACTCGTGGACATCCTGACGGTCGAACGCGCGGAGCTGGCGGAGAAGATGGAGCAAAACTTCTCCCACGCCTTTACGACCCACTTGCACCGCCTGCGCGACGACGAGATGTTGAAAGGCTACTACGTGGAGCGCCGTGTGATCCATCAATTTTTAGAGAGCGGGAAGATCACGCCGGCGCAGGCCAACGAATTGCGCCTCAAAGTGAACAAGATGGAGACCTTCACGCTCTCTCACGGCGACAATGAGGTTGTGGTAAAGCTGATGTCGCTGCTGGCCCGGCGGCGCGATGCCCCGGCGTAGGGGCGGGCTTGCCCCTGCTCTTGCGACGGCGCGCGGCGCCGCACAGAATGCGGGCGGAACGCCCGCGCTTCCGGTGCCGAGGTCGTAAGCGGACGCAAATCGGTGATAGGGCGATGCATGAAAAGAAACAAAAAGGAGGCGCACGCCATGGATACCGGCATCACCATCGGGGAGATTCAGAAGCTGCTCAACGCCAGGTTGTTGTGCGGAGAGACCATGTTGGGGACAGAGGTACATTCCGCCTACGGGGCGGATCTCATGAGCGATGTGTTGGCGTTTGTCAAGGAGCAGTCCGTCCTGCTCACGGGGCTTTTGAATCTGCAGGTGGTTCGCACGGCCGAGATGATGGACATGAAATGCATCGTGTTTGTGCGCGGCAAGGTGCCGGACGAGGCGATCCTGACCCTGGCCGAGGCCCGCGGCATCGCCGTGATGAGCACAGATTACCGCATGTACAGCGCCTGCGGGCGCCTGTATGCCGCCGGGCTCGTCGGATTGGAGTGAGCCATGCCAGATGTTGTGAGGCTCCACTACGATGTGGACGGGGAAAACTTCATGGCGGCCGGTGAAGCGTCCTCCGCCGTGAAAAATGTGCTGAGGCGGCTCGGGTTCGGCGAGGACTTGGTGCGCCGGGCGGCCATCTGCCTGTACGAAGGCGAGATCAACATGGTCATCCATGCCAACGGCGGTGCCATCGATGTCTCGGTGTCTCCGCAGGCGATTGAGATGGTGCTCCAGGACCAAGGCGACGGGATCCCCGACATCGAGCAGGCCATGCGGGAGGGCTTTTCCACCGCCAGCGACCGCGTGCGGGATCTCGGGTTCGGCGCGGGTATGGGGCTGCCCAACATGCGGCGCTACGCCGATTCTCTGGAGGTCACCAGCGAACCGGGCAAGGGTACCCGCGTGCTCATGACGCTGCGCATCGCGCCGGTGTGACGCAGCGGATCAGCCTCTTATTGCCGCGAAGCGGCAATAAGAAGCAAGAATTTGGGTTGTGGGTTGCGGGGGCAGCCCATGTCAGAGGCGCCCGGCCGAGACACCGCCGGCGCCGGCAACAGGGGAGAGGGCCGTATGTCCACATGGCACAGTGTGACACTGATCCGTGACAAGTGCAAAGGCTGCACCACCTGCATCAAACATTGCCCCACGGAGGCCATCCGTGTCCGCCGCGGCAAGGCTGTCATTGTGGACGAGCGGTGCGTCGACTGCGGGCGCTGTATCCAAGTCTGTCCGCACCATGCCAAACGCGCGGTGTGCGACAGTTTTGACAAGCTCGGGGGCTTTGTCTACAACGTGGCCCTGCCGGCGCCCTCGCTATACGGGCAGTTCCACAATTTAGACGATGTCAACATTGTGCTGGCGGCGCTCACAAAGATCGGATTCGACCAGGTCTTTGAGGTGTCCGCCGCCGCCGAGATGATCTCAGACGCGACCCGCCGCCGGATGCGGGACAAAGAGCGACTGCCGCGTCCGGTCATTTCGAGTGCGTGTCCGGCGGCCGTGCGCCTCATCTGCCAGCGGTTCCCCCGGCTGATCGGCCATCTGGCCAGTCACATCGCGCCGGTCGACCTGGCTGCCATACTGGCCCGGCGGGCGGCCGCCCGCGAGACGGGGCTGCCCCCAGAAAAAAACGGCGTCTTTTTCATTACCCCCTGCCCGGCCAAAGCGACCGCCGTGACGAACCCGGTGGGGCTCTCCCGCCCGGTCATAGACGGCGCGTTGGATATGTCGGAGGTCTATCTGCGCCTGTTGCCCGCCATGAAAAAAGTGGAGAACCCGCCCCAGATCGCCACCTCCGGCATCATGGGCATCGGTTGGGCCGCCTCGGGCGGAGAGAGCGCGGCGCTGCTGGGGGAGAGTCACATTGCGGTCGACGGCATTGAGAACATCATCAAAGTGCTGGAGGACGTGGAAGACGGCAAACTGCCGGAAATTGAATTTTTGGAGCTGGGCGCCTGCACCCAGGGCTGCGTCGGGGGGTGTCTCACGGTGGAAAATCCGTTTGCCGCCAAGGCGCGCGTCAAGCAGCTGATGAAATTTTTGCCGGTGTCGCGCAGTCGGATGACGGACGAGATCGAGCCGCTGTCGTACATGGACACGCCGCTGTCACATGTGCCGGTGTGGCAGTTCGACACCGACATGGCGACAGCCATGGAAAAGCACGCCCGCATCGAAGCCCTGCGGGAGCGGCTGCCGTGGCTGGACTGCGCCTCGTGCGGCGCGCCCTCCTGTCGGAGTTTGGCCGAAGATGTGGTGATGGGTTTTGCGAGCGAGGAGGATTGCATCTTCCGGATGCGGGAGCGCATGATGTACCTCTCCGGCACCGGCGATGCCGAGCAGTACCTGCCCCCGCCGTTTCGGGAACAAAAAAAATGAGCGCCCGGCCGCGCCGAACACGGCGCAGCCAGGCCGCGGAGGTGGTTGGGATGATCGTTGTGGAGTTGGCCGCGCGGTTGGACGCCAAGGTTCTGTGCGGGTCGGAGGCGGCGCTGGGGCGCGCCGTGCGGGGGGCCTATGCGGGCGATCTGCTCAGTTGGGTGATGGGCCGCGCACAGGCGGGTACGGCTTGGGTGACCATCATGTCGAACATGAATGTGGCCGCCGTGGCGCTGTTGACGGATGTGTCATGTGTCGTGCTGTCCGAAAACGTCACCCCGGACGAGGCCTTGCTGGTGCGCGCGGCCCGCGAGGAACTGGTGCTGCTCTCCACGCCGCTGTCCACGTACGACGCGTGCTGGCGCATCCGCGAGGGACTTGCCGATGCGGCTGTTTTATGACCTCCATCTCCACTCCTGCCTGTCCCCCTGCGGCGACGCGGATATGACGCCCGGCAACATTGTGGGCATGGCCGCGCTCTGCGGTCTGCAGCTCATTGCGCTGTCGGACCACAACACCTGTCGCAACACGCCGGCTTTTGTGGCGTGTGCCGAAAGGGCCGGACTGCTGGCGTTGCCGGCCATGGAGATGACGACGCGCGAGGAGATCCACATACTTTGCCTTTTGCCGACCTTGCCGGCCGCCGCGGCCTTCTCCGACTATGTGTACCGGCGTCTGCCGGATATCCGCAACGACGAGGCGATCTTCGGGGCGCAGCTCATCATGGACGCGGAGGACACCGTCATCGGGCGGGAGCCTCGCCTGCTCGCCTCGGCCGCCGACATTGGGGTTTACGATGTGGCGGCCCTGGTCACGTCGTATGGTGGAGTGGCGCTGCCCGCCCATGTGGATCGCCCTTCGTTTTCGCTGTTTGCGAATCTGGGCTTTTTCGACCCCGCCATGGGGTTCACCGCTGTGGAGATCTCCTCCTATGCCGAACCTGAGGCGTTTTGCCGCGTTCACCCGGGGCTTGAGGGCCTTATGACGGTGCAAAATTCCGACGCGCACGACCTGGGGTGCATCCGGGACGCCGCGCATGTACTGGAGGTTCCCGCGCGGACGCCCCAGGCGGTGATCGAGGCGCTGCGGCGCGGGGCGCCCGGCGATGCGGGGTGACAACCGACAAAGTTCGGCCGCACACGCGAAATTTTGAGATCTGGGATTGCCAATAATGAGAATTTGCGGTACACTGGAAAAGAGCTCGTGAGTCAAGAGTTCAAGCCGTCAAGAGGCGGCTGGGATGTCAGTAGAATCAAGAGGGCGGAGTTGCTTGGCGGAAATTATTTGGTTTATGGGTAAATCGGGCTGATTATGCAA
>JAIRML010000182.1 GCA_031258665.1 Oscillospiraceae bacterium
ATCGACAACGCGACGCCCGACTTCAGCTGGGCGATGGAGTCCGATGTGGTCGGGCAGGTCCAGACCGCTTACCGGCTCCAGGTCTCCAAAGACAGCGCATTTACCGACCTCGTCTGGGACACCGGCAGGGTGTCGTCAAACGCCTCTGTGGGGATCGAATACGCGGGCGGCGCCCTTACACCCGAGACCGACTACTGGTGGCGGGTCATCGTCACCGGCGCCTTCGGTCGGGGCATCACCTCCCAACCCGCCTTTTTCTCCACCGGCATCATGGATCCCTCCCAGTCCGCATGGGGCGGCGCGCAGTTTATCGGCCGCGACAAACAGGTGCTTGATGCTGCGTCCGGTCGTTTCTGGCGGATTCGTTCCGATTTCCAGATCGTTTCGGGCGACAACATCTCCTTCCTCTTCGGCGCCGACGACTTTCGGCTGACAGATGCCTGGCAGAATCAGTTCGATACCCCGGGCGGAGAAAATTTCATTCGCTTGGAAATCACCGGTATCGGCACCGACAACGCCGCCCTCAATCTGTATCGTGTGGGCTATCACACCACCGACAACATCGACGACCCCAATGAACAGCCGCTAAAAAGCCTTTCTACCGCCGCTTTTCGCAACTTATTTAACGCGAATCGTTATCGCGTCAATCATACCATAGACATTGCCTGTCAGGATTCAAACATCCAGACACTGAACATTGACGGCACCAATTTTATCACCGGCTGGACCGTGGCCCCCGGCCGCTTGGCTGCCAACAACAACGCCAATGTTTCCCCCTACGCCACCTTCACGAACCCCGCCGGACCCTACACCTTTACCGCCAACAACGCGGCCCCGACGTACCCACATCTCGCCTCTGTGGGTTTTCAGGTCAACCACGTGGGCGACGAGGTGAAGATCATAGGATACCGGATCGTGGACAACGTCAAAAACAATTCTGTTCTGTCCGTTTCAGGGCTTTACGGCCCCCGTGACTTCCTTAGCGCCACCACCGGCGCCACCTATGACATCTTCACCGGTTTACCTGGCGCCAACATCACGGCGGATGGGCAAGTCATGACCGTGAAGGCCGAGACACCGGCCGAGACGGGCCCCAAATACGCCGACCCAAGCTTCGGGTCCCAAGCCATGCTCCGCACTACATTCATCACCGATACCTCCCGGCAGATCGTCGGCGCCAAACTGTACATCACCGCCCTGGGCACGTATGAGATGTGCATCAACGGCCGGCGCATGAGCGAGGACTACCACAACCCCGGCCAGAGCGTCTACCACAAAACCCTCTACTACCACACCTATGACGTGACCGATACGCTGGTAAACGGCGAAAACGCCATGGGGGCCACGTTGAGTCAGGATTTTTGGTCCGGCTATCTTGGGCCATCGGAATACAGGGTTTTCGGCGACACCGAGGCACTGATGTGCAGACTGGTCATTGCCTATGACGAAGGACCGTCCCAGATCATTGTCACCGACCCGGCCACTTGGAAGACCTACGGCGACGGTCCCGTGCGCATCGGCAGCAACTTTATGGGCGAGCGTTACGATGCCTCCAAGGAGGCGGCTGTGGCGGGCTGGTCCGAGACAAATTACGACGACAGTCTTTGGGAAGTACCCGACGTCATCCCGGTCAGCACTCGGCTGCCGTTTGAGATTGTCGCGCGGCGGGATAAGCCGGTTCGTCTGGTGGAGACCCTCGCAGCTCAGAGGGTGCTGAAGACCCACAGCCTCGATGGGCATACATGGACGTACGACATCGGCGTCAATACGGTGGGTGTGCCCTCGGTCACCATTCCGGCCGGTTCCCTGCGTGAGGGTGACGAGGTCATCATCATGTACGGGGAGTCGGTCTATCCGGGCAATGAGGACTCCGCCAACGTCATGGCCCCCGCCACCGCGGCGTACCCGAACGGGTATACTTACGAATCGCTGTACGGCCCGGAGGGCGCTTACCGGCCGGGCATGGCCGGCCGCGTTCTGACCGAGGTGTACCGCGCCGCCATGTCCACCGATTTCTACATCGCCGGCAAGTACGACGAGAACCGCGATGTGACCTTTGCGCCGCGTTTTACCTTCCATGGATTTCGCTTTGTTCAGGTCACCATTCCCGGCAGAGACGCGCCGCTGCCGCTGGGCAATGTAAAGGGACTCTTCCAATCCTCTCTCGATCTGGACGGCGCCTATCACGCGACCACCGTCAGTGACACCGACGCGCTGCTCAACCAATTTTTCTACAACACCCAGAGAAGCAACTACGGCAACTATTTTTCCATCCCCACCGACTGCCCGCAACGCAACGAGCGTCTGGGTTGGACAGGCGATGTGCAGATTTTTTCACGCGCCGCCGCCTACCACGGTGACATCCAATCTTTTATGCGCAACTGGATGCGGGCTTTCCGTGACGAACAGGGCGCAAAAGGTGAATTTCAACGGACCATTCCCTGGGTGACGATTCAGGACAACCCGTCGACTTTTAACGATTACGCGATATGCTGGTCAGGGGCCGTCTGCATGGTGCCATGGCAGGTCTACAGTCAATACGGCGATACCCAGATCATCAAGGAAAATTTACCTACCATGAAAAAATACCTGGATTATCTGAACGGTTACCCCGTTGGAGGGTACCCTGGGCTTACCACCAGAGTCGGTTCCCTCGCTGACCATCTTGCGGTTGACAGCAGGACAACCACCCACATGGTTGCCAATGCGACGTTGATCTATTTGCTGGGCGCGACGGCGCAAATGGCCGAGGCCATCGGCGAGACCGATGTCGCGCAGGAACTGCGGGTGCGCAGCAGCCAGGCCAAGGACAGCTGGAACAGGCTCTATATCAACCCGAACACCGGCATGACCCGCGCCGCGACACTGTCCGCCGCGGCCGGTACGCCGGGCAATCCAATGGACACGCAGGCATCTTACGCGCTGCCGCTCAACTTCGACGTGGTCAGCGACACGATGACCGTCACTGACCTCCAAAATGTCAACTACGGCATGACATATAAAGACTATGCGCACAGGCGTCTGGCTCAACTGGCCGCAGACCCGAGACAGAGCGGCAACAACGCCGCGACTGGCGCCACGATCAACAGCAAGCCCTTCACCGTCACCACCGGTTTTGTGGGCACGGCCCATTTGCTGCCAGCTCTCTCCAGAGGCGGACACTGGGAAGAAGCCTACGCGATGATGGCTTGCCGCGAGTATCCCTCCTGGCTCTATCCGGTCACCTTGGGCGCGACATCCCAGTGGGAGAAGTGGAACGGCTATGAGCAGGCGTTTGCCTGGGGTGGAAACGGCGGCATGAACTCCGAGAACCATTTCGCCACCGGTGCGGCCGTGTCCTGGATGTATGAGTATCAACTCGGTATCGCCAGCGGGGACACAGCCGGGTATCAAGATTTCATTCTCCAGCCCATGGCCGGCGGCGACTATACCGCTCTCAAGGGGAGCCACACGTCAAATTACGGGACAATCTACAGCGCCTGGACGGCGGACGGCGCGGGGCACATGA
>JAIRML010000059.1 GCA_031258665.1 Oscillospiraceae bacterium
CCGTGAAGGCGCTGAAAGAGATCGGCGTCATCTCCGGCCGCGCGCACGGGCAGTTTGACCCGCGGGCGTACGCCACGCGCGAGGAGACCGCGAAGATCCTCAGCGGCGTCATCGCCCACAGCAAATAACGCTTCATTCTCAATCTCCTGAGATTTGGTTTGCATGACCTTCGCCGGCCGGGCGGTCGGTGCCCGGCCGGCCGGCGGAGGGAGACCGCGCAAAAGGGGATTTTCATTTTGCGTTCCAATTTTAATTTATTAGTAGCTTATTGCCGCTTCGCGGCAATAAAAAACGAGAATTTGGGTTGTGGGTGGCAGTTGCCACCCACGTTGGAAACAAGGAGGATCGCGTGTATGTTTAAAAGAGTGTTGGCCATGCTTCTGCTGACGGCGCTGGTGCTGTCGGTCATGCCTGCCATCCAGGGTTTTGCGGCGGCGACGGTCACAGACACCGAGGGTCCGCGGCAGGAAATCGATTTTAACGACGATTGGAGGTTCTACCTGGCCACGACCCGGCCCACGGCGAAAGCCGGCGGGTTCGCCGCCGCGGGGCTCGAAGACGACGGCGGTGTCACGACGGCGGAAGTCATCGCCACGGCCTTTGACGACAGCGGGTGGCGCACCGTGAATGTCCCGCACGACTGGAGCGTCGAATTGCAGAAGCTGGCGGACGCGCCCGGAGGTGGGACCAACGCCTATTTCGAGGGCGGTCTGGGCTGGTACCGCAAGACATTCGTGCTGCCGGCCTCCTTTGCCGGACGCAGGATCTTCGTCGATTTCGAAGGTGTCTACCAGAACTCCGAAGTCTATGTGAACGGCCAGCTCATCGGCAATTACCCCAGCGGCTACACCGGATTTGCCTACGACATCACAGACAAACTCGTTTGCGACGGTTCCACCGAGAACGTCGTCGTCGTCAAGGTGCAGAACCTGTCGCCCTCCGGCCGCTGGTACACCGGCAGCGGCATCGTCCGGCCGGTCAAGCTGGTTGTGACGAACAAGACATGGATCCAGCGCAACGGCCTTGTCTATACGACCCCCTCACTGGAGACCACTTACAACGCGGACGGCTCCGCCGTGCTGGACGTGTCGGCCACCGTGCGCTCGGAGGACACCAACGGCAGGGTAAAGCTCAGAACAATTGTGTGGAACGGAAACTCGCCCGTCGCGAGTCGGAACAGCGATGATGAAAAAGACTGCAACCCCGGTTCGGCGACGGCGCTGACGAACCAGGTCACCGTACCGAGCGTGCGCCTGTGGTCTACAGAGGATCCCTTCCGCTATACCGTCACGACGGAAGTGATCTATACGCCCAACGGAGGCAATGCGCAAATCACCGACAGCGTGTCGGTGAAATACGGCTTCCGCTATTTCAGCATAGACCCGGAGAAGGGATTCTTTCTCAACGGCCAACACCTGAAGATACAGGGCGTGGACCTGCACCACGATTCGGGCGCCTTGGGCGCCGCGTCCTACCATGACGCCTATTACCGCGAGATGTCCATCCTCAAGAGCATGGGCGTCAACGCCTACCGCACATCCCACAACCCGCCGTCGAAGCAGATGATAGACGTCTGCTCGGAGCTGGGCATTGTGGTCATGGAGGAGGCCTACGACGGATGGGGCGCCGCGAAAGGGGGCAGCGACTTCGGGCTCTTCTTCCTCATGGAAGTCCCGGCCGCGTTCCCCGGCCTGGGCGTGAGCCGCACAAGCGGCGACAGCGCCGGCAGCCACTTGCTGTGGTCGGACTGGGTGATCCGGGAGATGGTGCTGCGTGACATCAATGAGCCCTCGGTCACGATGTGGTCCGTGGGCAACGAGGTGCGCGGCGTGGGCAGTAAGCCCGCGTGGTACAAGTGGGAAGATTATTGGCTGGGCGGCAAAAACGTGATCGGCAAGAAGGGCGCCTATGACAACTACACGAAGCCGGCTCTTGACGCCGCTGCGTTCAATGAGTTTACTGAGGCCATCCGGCTGCGCAACAACATCCTGTCGGTGGACAAGACGCGCTACATCGCCATGGGCGGCGACCAGGAGCGGACGCCGCCGGCCAAAACCGACATGTGGGGTTATGTCAATCAATCTCTGGATGGATATGGTCTGAACTACAACACCGCCGCCAGCGTCAGCAAACTGATCGCGGATTACCCAAACACGTTCTTCTTCGAGTCCGAGTCCTCTTCCCAGACGGGTGCGCGGGGCGTGTACTTCTCGCCGAGCCTGCCGAACACGCCCCCAAACCAGACGCCGGGCAGCCGCGGCACATCGGCCTACGACAACAACTTCGCGTCCTGGACGATGCCGAACGAGTACGGGCTCAAGAAGGACCGTGACCGCGAGGCCTTCCTGGGGCAGTTTATCTGGTCCGGCTTCGACTATCTGGGCGAGCCGACGCCCTATGGCATCTATCCGGTCGGCGTCTCCTCCTTCGGCACGGTGGACACGGCCGGCTTCCCGAAGGACTCCTATTATCTGTTCAAGAGCCAGTGGACGACGGACCCGATGGCGCACATTGTCCCCATGAACTGGAACGATTGGTACCCCAATGAAGAGGTCGAGGTATGGGTCTACACGAACGCCGCCAAAGCGGAGCTGTTCTTGAACGGCACATCACTGGGCGTCAGGAGTTTCGATAAAAAGGCGACGACTTACGGCAAAGAGTATTACGAGACGACCGAACCGACAAAGGACGGCGCCGGCAACGGGTACAAGACCAACGCGGAGACGAATGTGAACAACCCGGGCGGCTATGTCAGCCCGAACAACTCTTACGGCAAACTGCATCTGACATGGAAGGTCCCCTACGCGCCGGGCACACTGAGCGTCAAAGCGATGAATGAAACCGATACGGTGGTTGCCACGGACACTCTCAGCACGGCCGGTCCGGCGTATACGATAGACGTCACGCCCGACAAAGAGCATTTCGAGCCGGACGGCGACAGCCTTGTCTATTTCGCGTGTGACATCGTGGACGAAGACGGTGTCGTGCGCCCCTCCGCGAACAACCTTGTGAAGTTCGACGTGACGGGCGGTTATATCGTCGGCGTGGACAATGGCAAGCAGGAGAGCAATGAGCTGTACAAATGGGGCAATGTAGAGAAGAACACACATTCCGAACGCTCGGCGTACAACGGCAAAGTCCTCGTGATCGTCCGGCCGGATGAGAATTCTACCGGCATAACGCTCACCGTCAGTGCCGACGACCTGGTCTCCTCCGTCGTTACGGTGCCCGCGCGCACCGGGACGCCGAACATCGCCCCGGTGGCGTTGGGCGCGGCGGTATCGGCCGAGACACGCATGGTCAAGGCGCAACGGGGTGTCCCGGCAATTCTGCCGAAAGACGTTAGGGTGACGTATGAAAACGGCACGCAGATCAAGCAGGTCACATGGACCGTCGATCCGTCGATATACGACACCGCGGGCGAAAAGACCGTCAGCGGAGTCTTTGCCGACATGTCGCTCGCATCCCTGACGCCGCAGATCGGCGTCTACGTCGTGGATACCGCGACGCGCAAAAATATTGGCCTGGATGCCAGCCTTGGCGCGGGCAATCAGACATACATTCCCCAATACGGGCCCCTGGCGACGGCCAGCTTTACATCAAACACAAATTACCCGAACAACATGCTGAACGGCGCCGCGGACAGCTACTGGGACAACTACGCGACGCCCGGCGCGACCGTTGTCCTGGATGACGTGACCACGTCCCGCGCCTACGACTGGGTACAGACTTACTGGCCCGACGAACAGACCTTTGACGAGGTACGGCTGTTCTTCACCACAAACGCCGACTACGCGCTGCCGGACAGACTCAACGTTCAGTATTGGGACGGCTTCAGTTGGCTTGACGCGCCGAACCAGCAAGTGACACGCGCAACGGAGAGCAACACGGCGACGGTGATCACCTTCGGTATCGTCACGTCGTCGCGGGTCCGCGTCCAAATGTGGAAAGCGCCGCCGCTCGATACGGCGACGGGCCGCATGAGGATCGTCAGCTTTGAGACCTGGGCGCCCGATCTCGACGCGGGATCGCACGTCATTTCCTACGACCTGAACTATGCTACGGCCAAAACAGTATCGGATCAATATGTTTTGCCCGGCCGCTCCGCGCTGGTCAAGGAGATCGACGCCGGCCTGGTTCAATGGGGAAATACCTTTGCTGCATGGAACACAGAGACCGACGGAACGGGTGTCAAGTATGACCCGAATGACACCATTGCGCCCGCGGAGGATCTGACATTGTACGCGATTTGGACTCCAATCCCCGGTTGGGTTCCGATTCGCATTGTGATCAACAAGCCGGCGGAAACCCCTGTGTATGTGCCCGGCGCAACGGTATCCAGCCCCAGCTGGTGGGATCCTTCCCCTGAGTTTCCGTTTCCGTTCTCCGTGGACATTAGCGGCAGCGGCAGCCCCGAGCAGGTTCAGGAATTCACATGGAGCGTCTCCGGCAACGCCGACCCAAACACTTCAATTTTGGAATTTTGGGGGGTCATTACTTTGATCATAGGCGCCGATGAGACCAGTCCGCAGATCACGCTCAGGGCGGAGTCCGTCGCGGATCCGACGAAATACGACGAGGCGGCGGTCATAATCCGGCAATCGACTGTTACGGTTACGGCCGTCACCATCACGCCCAGCGAAGATGTGACCGTGGCCCCCGGCGGTACGGAGACATTCAGCGCGGTGGTGGCCGGCACGAATGCGCCGCCGCAGCTCGTCACATGGGCTGTGACCGGCGGCGCGCATCCCGGCACGGCCATCAGCCAGGCCGGCGTGCTCACAGTCGACATCGGCGAGGCCGTCGGCGCCACGCTGACGGTGCGGGCCACGTCCGCATATGATCCGGCGAAGTCGGATTCCGTGGATGTGGAGATCGTGGAAGGCCCCCCGCCGCCGCAGACGCCGGTGTTCGGCGCCGATCTCCCCGCGACGGCCGCCGTGACCGCGGGCCGTAGCCACACGCTGACGGTCTCCGCCTCCGTGACAGACGGCGGAACACTGTCGTATCAATGGTATAAAGACGGCGCCGCGATGGCCGGCGCGACGGGTCCGTCCTATGTGATCGCAAGCGCGGCCGCGGCCGACGCCGGCGTGTACTTCGTCGTCGTCACCAATACGACGGCGGGCGGAGAGGCCAGCGAGACCAGCGGCAGCGTCACCGTCACCGTTGTCTCAGGGGGAGCGTCGTCCAGCCCCCCGGCGACGTCCCAGACATCTCCCAAAACGGTGCCGGG
>JAIRML010000106.1 GCA_031258665.1 Oscillospiraceae bacterium
CTAGCCAGTTTGCTGGCATAGTAGAACGCCTCGAAGCTCTCGGTAGTGGGATCAAACACCACATACTCGTGCCACAGGTCGCCAGCGTCGTCATTCACCGCGTTGATGTCCTTGATGAGTTTGTACTGCGTGGTACTTGTGCCCACACTCGGCGCATCAGCGCCGCCGGCCGGGAAGACACCGATTGTGATGGTATCGTCGGCCACCAGGCCCGTTCTGTCGGCCAGATAACTAAAATTGATAGGATTGGCAACACTGCCCAGTGTCGGCAACGCCGACCGACCGAGATACGCCACCCAACCATCATTGACAAAGTAGGCAAAGAAAATAGAATCGCCATCAACTCTCTTCGTTACAGGAGAAGCACTACCAGGATTAATGCTGATGCTGATGGCGCCGTTTGTGTTGTAGGCAGTGTTGCCAGTGGTAAGATCCACTGCCTTTACATCGATCACCGTGCCAGAAATGGAGTAGCTGAAGACCTTGCCCAGCAACGCACTTGTAACCGTTGCTTCCGAGGCACCGCTGGCATACAAATCAGTCGTACCATTCGACTGCGTTGCCGAACCGATCGTAAGGACTTTTGTTCCCTCGGTCGCTGTCACCGCTTCTACCGTAACCACGGCCGAAGCACCGACATTCTTGGAATACCCGACCTCGCTGATGACCGCATACTTCAGTGGATCAGACGTAGCCGTTGTGGCGCCTAGCAACACGCTGCCATACTTGAAGTATGTTTTTTCCTTCTTGATGCTGCCAGTTGCGAAGGCAAAGGAAAGTTCAGCGCCGTCGATATCGCCAAGCGTGTATGCCTGGCCCTCAATGTAAACCTTGCCGCCGCTCCCGGTACTGCTGACAGTCGCTGTCAACAGTTCCACCGCAACGAGCTGCCACTTGTTGCTGCTGCCCAACGGAGCGGCCAGCACGTACGTGTCTTTTACCGCCAAGTCATTGCCAATGACGATGTCGCCTTTGTCGAGGCTTGTGAACGCGGATGTCCCGTTGATCGCGGCCTTGGCTGTGATCTTGCCGCTGCTGGAAACGCTGATCTGACGGAAGGCATATCTGGTGATCAGCGCATAGTCAATGTTGCCATCCGAATCCACAATGATCTTAACGGGGTTGGAAGCCTCAGCGGTGATTCCACTCGTTCCCACGCTAATGTAGTTTTGGTACACCCTGCTGCTGCTGTCGGTCTTATAGTCCTTGCCGCCCGTGGTGTAAGTCAAAACAGTATTGGGGGCGGTGCCGGACGCCTTCAGGTCGGAGGTTATCGCGTAGAAGATGGTCTCCTCATTGGTGGGCACGGGGGTACCATAGATCTTGGAAACCTCACCCTTGGTGTTGAGGCGGACATACACTGTGATCTTCTGGCCCAGCAGGTCAAGGCCAAGAGTTGTATCAAACTGCGTCGACGCACTGTAGGTATCTCCATCAGCTTCCTCAACATTGACCAACCTGATCTTGCCTTCATCCGCCACGGCAGACCCGCCAATAGCGACCCACTCGTTGGCCGTGTAGGTGCCCGTCAGGGTCTCCAGTGTGAAGAACAGGTGCGCCGGGGTCTCGACCTGGGTCTCAGTCGTGCCAGGCACATAGCGGGAGGTCACAACCCAACCGCTCGGCTGCTCTTTGTACTCGACCATGCCGGCGAAGATCGCGTTGTAGAGGATCTGCGCGGCCTGCTCGCGGGTCAGCGGCGCGCCGAAGTCGGTGATGTCTTCGAGGTCATCCAAGAGGCCGGCGCCCTGGGCGTCGGAGAGTACGTTGAGCGTCCAGCCTGCGCCCGTGTAGCCCTCGATGTTGGAGCGGTAGCCAAGGACCACCAGCAACATCTTCGCGGCCTCGTAGCCGGTCACGTTGCCCTGCGGGTCAAACCGTGTGGGGGACTTGCCCTCGACCACGCCCTGGACGGCCGCCCAGTTGACATAGCCGGCGAACCAGTCGGTGCTCACATAGTCTTGGAACGAAACTTCCGCCACATTTTGATAGTTGTTGGCGTTGGTCGAGCCGCGGTTTGCCACGACATAGACCATCTTGGAGAACTCGGCGCGGGTGAGGTTGCTCACCGGGCGGAATTCGCCGTTGTTGCCCTGCATGATCGCCAGTTCGTAGAGCATGTTGATCGCCGGGACATACTTCGCGTTGATCTGGCTCTGGTCCGGGTACACATACGCGCCCGCGCCGGGAATCAGCAGGGCGAGCGACAGTACGCCGACCAACATGAGAGCCACGACCTTTTTCAGGTTTCTCATGGGGAAATGCCTCCTTTTTATTTTGGGTTCAAGGGGGGAGCCCCCCTCCGACGGTATCATACTACTCCGTCTCCCCGCCCGCGTCAAGGCCCGACGCCCACCTGTAACGCAACTGTAACATCCGGGCCGCCTCAATTGGCGCCTTGCGGCCGCTTCGCGGCAGCAAAAAATCGTGCTCAGCGGTCGAGGGCGGCGATCAGACGCGCCTCGCCCTTGCCGATGCCGAGCTCGCGGGCCGCCTCGTCCACCGAGAGCCCCCGGCCCAGCAAAAAGCGCACTTTCTGGGCCTTGGCTCCGCCCCGCGCCAGCGCCTCCCGGTCGGGGCCGGACAGACGCGAGGCCGCCGCCGGCGCGGGGCGAGACATCTCCGCCGCCCCAGGCGCCGGCTCCTCCGGGGGCGCCTCCGCCGGGGGCGCCGGGTCGGGCTGCGCCGGCGTGTCGGCGGCCGGCCGGGTCAGCGCCCGCAGAGAGGCGCGTTCCGCCTCGATCTCGCGGCGGACCTCCTCCAGATAGCCCTCGAAGGCGTCCATCAGCTCCTCCACGCCGCCGTACAGTTCGACAAGGCGCGCCTCACGGCGGCTGAGCTCCTCGGCGCGCGCGCGTGCCCGGTCCGGCGTCTCCCCGGACGCCGCCGCCTCACGGCGTATCCGCCGGGTGAGCCGGCGCGTCAACACGGCAAACGCCCCCGCCTGCAAGGCCAGCGCGATCCAAACCACATATTCCACCCGCGGACCCCCCTATCCTCCGGACTCTCCGCCCGGGCTGTGACGCCGGTCAGACGGTGATGTCGAAGGTGCTTGTCTTCTCCAGCTCCGCCGGGTGGGCGCCCTCGGGCGGCGCGCCCTCCTTGCGACGGCGAGGCAAAGGCGCGTCGCCGCCGCCGCCCGGCCCCCCGCCGCCGTCGGCGGCGACGCCCTGCCCCCGGACTTTTCCGGCGGCCAGCGGACGGCGCTGGTCGAGCTGCGCCTGCTGGCGGGCGCGCTCCGCCGCCTGGCCGGCCAGCAGCTCGTTTTGCTTCATCTCCCGCGTGCGCTCCAGCGCCACCTCGGCGGATTTTGTGACCATGATCTGCGTGTCAATGCCTCTGAGCGGCATGGCGCTACCTCCCCTTTGCCGCGGGGCGACGCCCAACCGGCAAAGCGCCGAACGCTATGCCCGGCGCCGCCAAGAGGCGGCGCGCCGGGCACACGCCGGATGATTTGCCGCGAGATTTTGTCGGCAGATGAAGCAAAAAACGCAGTGAATACTTTGTGTATTCACGAGGCTTTTTGTGAAATATGCCGGCAAAAGATCCGGCAAAGCGCCGAGCGCTGTGCCCGGCGTGCCGCCTCTAAAAAAAGGCCTGCTGCATTTTGCCGCGCAGCCCTATCAAGGCTTTGGAGTGGATCTGCGACACGCGCGACTCGGACACGCCGAGCACCAGCCCGATCTCTTTGAGCGTCAGCTCCTCAAAATAATAAAGCGTCACAACCAGCCGCTCTTTTTCCGGCAGGTTGTCTATGTAGCGGCCGAGCAACTCCTTGAGTTCGTCCGCTTCGATGTGTTCCTCCGGCGTCTCCTCGTTGCTGACCATCATCTCCTCGCTCTTGATGCGGTCGACCAAAATCTCATCCAGGCAGACCAGGTTGAAGGTGTGGGACTCGTCCAATGTCCGCTTGACGCTCTCCACATCCATGTTGACGAACTCGGCCACCTCTTTTTCAGAGGCCGAACGGCCGAGACGGCCCTCGAGCTCGTGGTAGCCCTCTTCGATGCGTTTGATCTTCTGCCGCAGGCTGATGGGCGCCCAATCCTGCTTGCGGATCTGGTCGATGATCTCGCCCTTGATGCGCAGGGACGCGTAGGTCTCAAATTTCACCTCTTTATGGATATCGAATTTATCGATGGCATCCATGAGCCCCAGGACCCCGCAGCTCATCAGGTCGTCAAAGTCCACATGTTTCCGGTAGGTCGGCACCATGCGGCAGACAATGCTCTTCACCAGATGCACATAGTGCATGACCAGATCGTTGCGCGCCTCCAGGCTGCGCGTCTCCGCGAAATTCCGCCACAGTTCCTGCGTGTGATCTTCCACTTTGGTCGCGCATGCGGGTCTTCTGTTTGCCATACATTTCAATCCTCCCGTTTGCCATCCGTTTGCCATACCCTGCGTTTGTGCGGGCGCCCCCGCGAAGCGGCGGCAGGGCGCTATTGCCTCCGGTATTCTTTGGACTGCTCTTTAAAGATGTACTTGATGATGTTTCTGCGAAGCCTCTCCTCCATGTTCACAAATTGTACGCTCACACAGTACCGCGGG
>JAIRML010000115.1 GCA_031258665.1 Oscillospiraceae bacterium
ATTCTTGTTTTTTGCTGCCGCGAAGCGGCAGCAAGGTGCGGTGGCCTTCGGTTCCCGCGAACCGTCTTTCCGCCCTGCGCGCGGTCAATTTTTCAGCTTTGGGTCCAGTGCGTCCCGCAGGCCGTCGCCGATCAGGTTCAGCGACATGGCGGCGCTGATGATGGCGACGCCGGGGATCAGCACCAAGTGGGGGAAGTCGCGGAAAAAGTTTTTTCCCTCGCTCAGCATGGCGCCCCACTCCGGCATGGGGGATTCGATGCCGAGCCCGATATAGCTGAGGCCGGAGATGGCGAGGATGGTCTGGGCCAGGTGGAGCGTCGCCTGCACGATGATGGGCCCCATGGCGTTGGGCAGCACATGGCGCAAAAAGATACGGCGGTTTTTGGTGCCGCAGGCCCGGGCCGCTTCGATGAATTCCTGTTCCTTTACCGGCATGATGGAAGCGCGGAAGATCCGGGCAAACCCCGGCACGACGCCGACGATGCAGGCGATGGCCAGATTGACGAGCCCCGAGCCCAGGGAGGCGACGTTGCAGATGGCAAGCAGGTTGAAGGGGACGGCGTAGAAGATGTCGATCACACGCATCAACAGGTTGTCGAGGCGCCCCCCGTAAAAAGCGGCCGCGCCGCCGATCACGGCGCCGAGGACGGTGGAGACCGAGATGACGAGCAGGCTCATAGACAGGGAGATGCGCGCGCCGTAGACGATGCGGGCAAAGATATCCCGCCCGTATTGGTCGGTGCCGAACCAATGTCCGGGGCCGGGGCCCTGCAGCCGCTCGGCCATGTTCTGCGCGACGGCGTCGCGGGCATAGTCCAGAAACAGGTCGGCCGAGGCGGCCACGGCCAGCAGGATGACCAGGACAACGAGGCCGAACATGGCCATCCGATTCTTTCGAAACCGCAGGGCCACGGCCGCCAGCCGGCTGCGCTTTTTGACGGCTGCCGTGAGATCGTGTGTCAATGTGCTCCTCTCCTTCCCCCCACCGGCCTCACGTACTGTGATTTCAGCCGGGGGTCGATGTAGACATACAGCACATCCACCAACAAATTGATGAGTCCCCCGATCAGGGCGATGAACAGCACCTCCGCCATCACCATCGGGATGTCCTTTTGCCGCACGGAGATCACGGCCAGGGTGCCGAGCCCCGGCAGGGCGAATACACTTTCGATGATCATCGTACCGCCGAGAAGGGCGCTGAAGTTCAGCCCGATGATGGTGACGATGGGCATCAGCGCGTTGCGCAGCGCGTGGCGCACGATGACGGTCTTCTCCGGCGCGCCCTTGGCCCGGGCCATTTTGATATAGTCCGCCCGGATCACCTCCAGCATGTTGGAGCGAGTCATCCGGATCAGCGAGGCGATCTGGGAGGCCGCCAGCGTGACCCATGGCAGGATAAACCCGGAGAAGGAGGATCCGCCGGTGGCGGGCAGCCAGCCCAGCGACAGGGCGAACACGAGGATCAACACCGTGCCGAGCCAGAACCCCGGCATCGAGGTGAGGATCAGCGCCCCCGCCAGCGTGACGCCGTCGACCAGGGAGTATTGCTTCACCGCCGATAGAACGCCGATGGGCAGGCCGACAAGGACCATCAGCACGATGGCGCCCACCGCCAAAATGAGGGTGGTGGGCAGGCGCGCCATGATCTCATCAAACACCGGCAGTTTGGTGCGGTAGGAGACCCCCAGATCCCCCCGGAGCGCGTCGGCGAGAAAGTCCGCGTACCGGATGAAGAAGGGGCGGTTCAGACCCATTTGCTCCCGCAGGGCGTCGATGCTCTCCTGCGGCGCGCGGTCCCCCAATATGATGGTCGCGGGGTCGCCGGGGGAGAACTCCAGGATCGCGAAGATGAGGAGCGAGATGCCGAGGATGACCGGAATCATCAGAGCTGTCCGTTTGAGGATATATCGGGTCATGCCACACCTCCCAAAACACCGCCCCGCCCGGCGTCGGCACGGGGAAATAGCGTGGGGAAATATTTTCCTATAAAAAACATATGATATTGCCCTTAAAGTATAGCGAAGTATAGGGAATTTGTCAACAGTAACTTGTTGCCGCGAAGCGGCAACAAAAAAACAGGAATTTCCGACGTGGGCTGCAGATGCAACCCACGTCGGAAATTCCTGCCCATCGCGGGCCCGGTGACACGCGGCAAACACAAGGGCGCCGCCCCAAACATTGGTCGGCTATCAGCGAGGATTTTTCGTCGGCGACACCGTGTCCGCGGCAAGCGGCCATTGCTTCTCGGCGACCGCGGCCGCCTGCGGCGCCGCCGAAACGCGGTGGTGTAAAACGCCGTCCCAGATGGTCATCTCATAGATCGCGTTCAGCCCGGACAGGGGCGTTTTCCACACCTCCCGCACATCCGTTCCATCGAAGCGGAGGCTGAAGATGCGGTCGGGCGTGTTGTAAAAAAGCCGGTTCCCATACCGGGCGAGGTAGGGCGTTCGGACCCAGAACGTGTTGTTCTCAGGCGCGTTCCAGCGCGCCTGGATCGTGTGGACGGCCGCGGACGCGCCGGTACGGAAATCGTACGCCCTGATGGTGTGTGTCTGGCCGTTCGACTTTGGGATGTAGTACCATTTTCCGGCCTCGTGGATGATCTCTGTCGGAACATCGGTCCAAAAGGCGTTCACGTACTTCGTGCTGGTGGCTTTGGGCGTATCCGGCGACCAGCCGGTATGCTTGTGGGCGGCGTCGCCGATCACGCTGTCCGGGATCAGCAAATATTCGTGGTGCACGCGCCCGAGCATGTCGGCGAACCGCGCGCCGCGATTGACAATCGGGTCGTTCCAGGTCACGTCCACATGGTACCAGGCCCCGTCGAGCCGGACCAAGTTCCACGCGTGGCTCATCTTGGCGCTGGAGATGTACCGCCACTCGATGCCGAGGCGGTCCATCAGCAGCCCAAAGGCGAGGCTGTACCCCTCACAGACCGCCGCCCGGTTCACCAGCGCGTCGTAGGCGGTGGCGCCGGCGTACGTCAGGTCATAGGCGGTGCGGCTCACCAGATAGTCGTTGACGGCCAAAACCTTTTCGGCCGGCGACACAGTCTTCGGCACGGCCGCGAGCGCCTTGGCGACGGCCCGCGCAAACACCGGCCTGCGCGCCGCGACCAGTTCTTTGGAGAGTGTGTAGACGGGTTTGAAGGTGAGGACACACCCGTTCAGGTAGGTGTAGCCGAAGTTCTCCACGTAGAACAGCTCCGGATGGGTATGTACGATGCCCCAAAAGAGGGCGTTGATGTCAGAGACGGGGATTCGGAACGGGGAGAGATCGATTTCCCCTTCGACGGCCTCAAGACCGGCCAGCAGCGCCGCTTCCGGCGACGCCGCCGCGGGGCGCTGCGGCGCGGGCGCGGGCAAGGACAGAGACATGGGGGCGAGGCAGACGGACAGGAGGAGACAGAGGCAGAGCACACGGGCAAAACAGCGTCTGTGCGGCAAGATGGGGGACCTCCTCTCTTTTTCGTGCGGATGGTCTGTGCCCGCCGCCGCCATGTAAGAAATTCTCGCATGGCGTGACGCACAACGTCAACAGTACCTTATTGCCGCGAAGCGGCAATAAAAAACAAGGATTT
>JAIRML010000019.1 GCA_031258665.1 Oscillospiraceae bacterium
TGTGGCGCGCGCGCTGCAGGTGTCCTGCAACTATTTTTTCTACGAGGTCGGCTGGCTGACCGGCATCGAGACAATGAACCGTTACGCGCGTGAGCTCGGGTTTGGTGAGGTCACGGGCATTGAGCTGCCCGGGGAGCGCGCCGGGAGCCTGGCCGGGCCGGCCTACTGTGCCCAGCAGGGGATCCCCTGGAACGGCGGCGATGTGCTGCAGGCGGCCATTGGGCAGTCGTACAACCAGTTCACCCCGCTCCAACTCGCCAGTTATACGGCCACGATCGCGAACGACGGCGTGCGCTGCCGGCCCCATCTGCTCAGCACCGTCAAGTCCTACGCCTACGACGAGACGCTCCACGACACGCCGGTGGAGGTGGTGGCGGACATGGGGTTGAAGCCGGAGACGCTGGAGACTGTCCACGAGGGGATGCGCCGGGTGACGCAGCCGGGCGGCACGGCCGCGGGCACATTTGCGAATTACCGGATCGCGGTGGGCGCCAAGACGGGGTCGGCGCAGAAGCGGGCGGACGGCAGCCCGGACAACGGTGTCTTTGTGGCTTACGCGCCCTTTGACGAGCCGGAGATCGCCGTGGCTGTCGTCGTGGAGCGCGGCGGCGGCGGGGCGCGCGTGGCGCCGATTGCCCGGGATATATTTGACGCCTACTTCAACGGCAAGGACGAGATGGACTCTGTCCCCGCGCAAAACGCGCTGCGCGGCTGAACAGGGGCCGAGCGGGGCCCGAAGACATGCGCGCGGGCTTGACAGCCGGTTTGTCCTCGTGCTACAATAAAGACCGGTTTTGTTGCGCGGGTGTAGTTCAATGGCAGAATCCCAGCCTTCCAAGCTGGTCGTGTGGGTTCGATTCCCATCACCCGCTCCACGTTGCGGCCCGCGCAGGCCCCGGTTCGTCCGCCCCGGCATCGCCGGGGCGTCTTCGCCGTACAGGCGCCAGTAGCTCAGTCGGATAGAGCAACGGCCTTCTAAGCCGTGGGTCAGGGGTTCGAATCCCTTCTGGCGTGCCAAGATGTTGGGCGTAAAGAAAACCGACACGCGAAAAAGTCCAGTGCCGCTGGACTTTTTCGCGTGTCGCGGAATCAATCATTTGATTCCACTGCAAAAAAGCGAAGGAACGGATTGGATATACTGAATATTGTGTCATTGCTTTGGCAATGACACAGTATTCAGTATAAAGGCCCTCGTTCATTATATTTTTGCAGTAAAATCATCATTTGGGTTGTGGGTTGCAGAGGCAGCCCGCGTTGGAATGACGGGAGGCACAGGTATGATTCCCACCATGGCCGGGGCACAGGCAATTTTCGAAACATACAACAAAGAGCCGTTCCACATCAAGCATGGGCAGATTGTGTCTGAAACCATGCGGTATTTTGCCAAGGAGTACGACCCGGGGAACGAGGAATTCTGGGCGGTCGTCGGCCTTCTGCACGACATAGACTTTGAGCTCTGCCCGGAAGAACACTGCCTCAAGGGTGTGGAACTTCTTCAAAATGAGGGCGTGGATGAGAGCGTTGTCCACGCCGCCATGAGCCACGGTTGGGGGATCGTCCCCACACCGCACGAGCCCACCCATGTCATGGAGAAAATTCTCTTTGCCACCGATGAACTGACGGGCTTAATCGGTGCGGCGGCGCTGATGCGCCCTTCTAAAAGCGTGTCGGATATGGGGCTTTCCAGCATCAAAAAGAAGTACAAGGACAAGAAATTTGCGGCGGGTTGTTCCCGCGAGGTCATCGAACGGGGCGCGGTGATGTTGGGTTGGACACTCGACGAGCTTTTGCAGCGCACGCTGGACGCGATGAAGAGTTTCGAGAGCGCTCAGGGCGTACAAAGCTGACTGGGAACCGAGGCGGGCCGGGCCATGGGCGGAACGACGGGGCCGCCGAAAATCCAAAACCCAGGTCACAGCTCCGCGATGGCCTCGATCTCACAGAGAGCGCCCATTGGCAGTTCGCGGACCGCCACGCGGCTGCGCGCGGCGGCGGCGCGTCAGCGCGGCGGCAGAATGGCGAGAGGGTCGAGGTGCGCGCCGCCCCGGTGGATCTCCAGGTGCAGGTGGAAGGTCTCGGAGATCTCGGCGGCGGCGGATTCGCCCACGGCGCCTATGGTGTCGCCGGCTTTGAGTACCTGGCCTTTGCGGACAGCGGGTGTCTGGGTGAGATTTGCGTACAGGCTGCGCATGTCGTCTCCATGGGCGACGACGACGACGGTGCCAAGCAGTGAGTCCTCGTAGATGTCCTCCACCGTGCCGTCGCGGATGGCCGCCACTTTCGCGGCGGCGGCGGTCGCGATGTCGATGCCGCTGTGGGTGCGCCAGTCGCCCAGCGTCTTGCTGTAGAGGAGTGTGTCCTCACTGTGCTGGGTGATCACCGCGCCCGCCGCCGGCCACACATAAACCGGCGCCTTTGGCGTGGCCGCGGGTGTGGGCTCCGGCGTGGGCTCGGCTGTGGCGGCCGGTTGCGGTGTCGCCCTGTCCGCGGGCCGCTGAGACGGCGGGGCAACGGCTGTGCCGCCGACCGTCAGCGCGCGGGTGTCGTCCGCGCCGGCGGGCGCGGCCGGCCGGCCGGT
>JAIRML010000034.1 GCA_031258665.1 Oscillospiraceae bacterium
GTAACAGAGGCGCAGCGCGTCGGGCCAGAGCCCGGCGTGCGCCATGAGGGAGGCGAGCGCAAAGGTCTCCTCAGTCTCCGCCCGCGGCCGCCGCGCGGCCGGGACATCGGGGGCGCCCAGCCGCGTGTTCAAAAAGAGCAGGCAGAGGAGAGCGGTGAGGAGAAGCTGCGTGAGCCCGGCGCGCAGCCAATCGGGGAGGATGGAAAACGGCGTGTCTCCCCCCTCGGGGGGGAGGAGATCGCTGCCCGCGAACGCCCCGCGTCCGTATTCGTCAAACCAGATGGTGCTCTCCCGCATGGGCCAGAGCGTGACGGCGAGCTCGTGGGCAAAGTGGGAGGAGATGCTGTCGTTGCGGTAGGCCCGGGGGTCCTCTATCACCACGTATAGGTTGCCGCGGGCCTGCCAGGCCGCCAGCGCCGCCGGGTCCTCCGGGCGAAGGTTGTCGGGGTCAAATACGAGCAGCGCGCCGTCCCCCGTCTCCTCAATGCCCCGTTGCTTGCGCGCCACCCGAAAGCCCTCCTCCTCCAGCAGGACATAGAGTGCCCGGACGCCGGCGGGGCCGTTGTTGTAGGAGCTGAACGGAAGATCCGGGTTTGGCCGGAGCAGCCCCCAGAGCAGCGCCCCCGCCAAAAAGAGCAGCAGCAGGGCGACGACCAGCCAGGTGTTTTTTTTCATGCCGCGGCCCCCCCCTCAAAGAGAGGCGTCAGCGCCCGGCGCCAGTGCGCGAGCAGCGCGGGTTCGACCGGTTGCCCGCCGTAGCGCCACGAGGCAAAGACAACAGAAAACGCGGCAAACGCCGCGGCGCCCCGGTACCCCGCGCGCCGCAGGTCGGCCAGGTATTGCCGGTTGGTGCGGCCCGGGGTCGGCACGATGAGCCGGCACTCGCCCAGCCGCGCGAGCAGCGCCGCCATCAGGGCGGCGGCGGCCTCGGGCCAGGTGCCGGCGGCCGCCAGTTGGTCGGCGCGCGCCAGCCACTCCGCCGACGTCGGCGCGCGTTCCGCCGGAGCGGCTTTCTTTTGCGCCCGCGTCCGCCCCCGCCCCCGCGCCCGGCGGCGGAGGAGCCACACGACGGCCAGAGCGGCCGACGCGGCCAGCAGCGCGAGAAAGACATAGCTCCACGGGCCAAGCTGCGAGGCCGCCGCGCCGATGCTGCTGAAGAGGTCGCGGAAAAAATCGGAAATGGCCGTGAAGACGCGCGCCAGCAGCGAGGAGGACTGCCCGCTGAATTCGGGCCGCGCCAGGATCTCGTCCAGGCGCCGCTCCACTTCGGGCAGGCTCGGCGGATTGACGCCCATCACAGCGGCGTGTGGGGCGGCTGTGGGTACGCGGACGACAGCCCGCGGCTTCTCAGGTAGATGTCGTAGCCCTCCCGGCGGATCCTGGTGTCCAGATAGACGAGAGAGGACGCGATGGGGATCAGCGGCGCGGCCAGGGCGCTGAGCGGCACAGACGCGAGAGGGCCCAGCCAGAAGGGCGCCCCCAAAAGCAGGAAGAGGGACGTGACACCCCCTGAGAGCATGGCCTGCACGAGAAAGACGATGAGATACGTCAGCGCCAGGGCGCCGAGCATACGCCAGAAATTTCTGAAGGTGAGGGAGAGGGCCCGCCTCGCGGCGCGGAAGCCGAAGGAACCCTCGTTGACGGCCGCGGGGAAGATGAGCAGCGTCCACATAAAAGCGAGGGCGACCAGGACAACGGCGGCGACCAGCGCGATGAGGACGGCGGCGAAGATACCGGCGAAGCCGCCCGACAGGGCTGAGGCGCCCACGAGCAGACCGAGGGTGATGATCAATAACGTGACGGGCAAGAGCACGACGAGCCCGGACAGGATGCCGGAGAGCAGGAGGACAAGCCCCGTCAGGAGAAACCGGCCGTAATGGCTCCGGGCCCGGGCGAACCAGCCGCCCGCCGTGTCCTTCACGCCGTGGTAATAGCCGGAGACCACATTGGTGATCCCGCCGGTGACCATGGGTGTGATGAGCAGCGATACGGCGATGCTGAGGAGCGTGCCGGCGCGCGTGGCGGCGCCCCAGCGGCTGAGCATCGAGAGCATGTCGTTGTAATTGTCGAAGTTGCCGCTGAACATGTCGATGTATTGGTTGAAGAAATTGGAAAAACTCGGCCCGGACAGCCCGCCCGGCACGGCGAACAGAAGGACGAGGTTGACGAGCACCTGCGACAGCGCGCCGATGAGCAGGGCAAAGAGCGCGACGGCGCCGAAGTTGCGCCGGTAGATGCGGAAACTGTGGTCGAGAATGGCGCCGGCGCCCATGGGCTTGGGTTCAAACGGCAGGTCCATGACAAACACTCCTTTTTATCGCCATCAATTTTCGAGGCCGCGAGGGCCGTCTTTTGCAGCGAGATTAGTAACTTATTGCCGCGAAGCGGCAATAAAAAACAAGAATTTTGGTTGTGGGCTGCAAGGGCAGCCCATGTTGGTTTACACCGAGGTCAGCGTGAGAGCCGTGCGGTACATGGATTCCTGCAAGTCCCGCTTCATGGCCAGGGCCTCCTCAATGTCGTGGTCGCACATCTCGCCGTTGCGGATGCACACCACCCGGTTGGACCGCCCCTCCAACAGGGTCTCGACGGCGTACACACCCATGCGCGAGGCGGTCACGCGGTCGCGGGCGGTGGGGGAGCCGCCGCGCTGGATATGCCCCAAGATGGTGATGCGCGGGTCCATACCCATCTCCGTTTGGATCCGGCGCCCGATGTCGGTGGCGTGCCCGACCCCTTCGGCCACGATGATGATGGAGTGGTTGCGGTCGTGGATGCGCGCGTTGCGCATCTTTTCAATGACATCCACCTCAAAGTCCACCTCTTTTTCCGGCACCAAAATCGCGGTGGCGCCCACGGCGATGCCAACATAGACGGCGAGGTGCCCGGCGTTGCGGCCCATGACCTCGACCACGGAGCACCGCTCGTGCGACTGCATGGTGTCCCGCAGTTTGTCGATGCAGGAGACGGCCGTGTTGCAGGCCGTGTCGAAGCCGATGGAGTAGTGGGTACTGCCGATGTCGTTGTCGATGGTGCCGGGGATCCCGATGGTGGGGACACCGTGGGCCGCCAGCGCCAGCGCGCCGCGGAAAGTGCCGTCGCCGCCGATGGCCACGAGGCCGTCGAGGCCGAGGTAGCGGCAGGAATCCACGCCCCTCTGTACGCCCGCCTCCGTCATAAATTCCGGGCAGCGGGCCGTGTAGAGGATCGTGCCCCCGCGGGTGACAATGCCGGCGACATTTTGCGGCCCCAGCTCAGTGACGTCTCCGTTGATGAGCCCGTTGTAGCCGCGGCGAATGCCGAGGCACTGAATATCATGCGCCGCCGCTGTGCGCGCCACCGCGCGGATGGCGGCGTTCATGCCGGGCGCGTCCCCGCCGCTTGTCAAAACGCCGATGCGGGTGATCTTTTTGTCCAACTCATTCACTCCTTAAAAAGCAAAATCAAGCGATCGAAACAGAGATGTCTCCCTTGTACTCTGTATATTGTCCATTGTATATGGTATATGGTCAATTGTCAATTCGCGCCGCCCGGGCGCGGCGGCGGCGGGCGGCCGCGCGGCGCAGCCGTTGGACGGCGGCGCTGCACAGCCTGTGCGCGGGCCAGGCCAGCGCGGCCAGCGCGCCCCAGACAAAGGCGGGGCGGCCCAGCAGCGGGGCGTAAGAGAAGAAGAACCCCAGCCAGGCAAAGCCGGCGACGAAGGCCGCGAAGAGCAGGAGGAGCATGGTCCGCTTGCCCGCGTCCAGGGGCCGCGCGGCCTGCCGCAGGGCGAGGAACCCAAACAGCCCTGTCATCAGCGCCGAGACCGTGGAAGTCTGCGCGAAGGTGAGGCGCAGCCATTGGCCCGCGGCGTGGGTGAGCAAGATGCTCGCCACGATGCACAGCGCCGTCGGCGCCGACAGGCGGAGCACGGCCCCCATAAAGCGGCCCTGGATGCGCCGGTAAGTCGGCCGGAGGGCGAGGAAAAAAGAGGGGATGCCGACCGTCAGCGCCGAGATGGGGCTGAGTTGAATCGGCTGGAACGGATAGGGGATCGGCAGGAGGATGAACAGCAGCGACAGCAGGGTTGAATAGATGGTCTTGACGAGGTAGAGGGAGGCCACCCGCTGGGTGTTGCCCACCACCCGGCGGCCCTCCCGCACCACGTGGATCATCGCCTCAAAGTTGGCGTCCAACAGCACAATGTCGGCCGCGTGGCGGGCGGCGTCGCTCCCCGTGGCCATGGCCACCCCGCAGTCGGCCTGGGTGAGCGCCGGCACGTCGTTGACGCCGTCTCCGGTCATGGCGACCACGCGGCCGCTCTGCTGCAAGGCCTCCACGAGAGCCTTCTTCTGGTGGGGCGACACGCGCCCAAACACCACAAATTCCTGGGAGAGCGCCGCGAGCGCCGCGCCCTCCGGCTGCGCGCTCATGTCGACGCAGCGTTCGGCGCCCGCGACCCCGGCGCGGCGCGCCACCTGGGAGACCGTGACGGGGTGGTCGCCCGAGATGACCTTGACGGCCACGCCCTGCTTGGCAAAGAACGACAGCGTGGCCGGCGCTTCCGGCCGGACGGTGTCGGCCATGGTGACCAGCGCGACAGGGCGGAGCCCCGCCGGCGGCCTGTCCCCGGCCAGGGGGGCGTCTGTATGGGCCAGCAGCAGCACCCGCAGCGCGTCCGCCGCGAGGGCCTCCACCGCCCGGTTCAGCGCTTCGCCCAGGTCGGGCAGCACAAACGTCGGGGCGCCCAACACGTAGGCGCCATGCCCCGCGAAAAAACAGCCGCTCCACTTGCGGGCGGACGAAAACGCGACGCGCTGTTCGGCCCGCCAGCCCGGGTCCCGCGTCAGGCGGGTCCGCAGCGCGCGGCCCGTCGGGCCCTCGTCGCGCAGCGTCCAGGCCAGCGCCGCGAGCGCCGTCTCGGCGTCCGCCCGCGCCGCGCCGCCCAGGGGGCGCACGTCGGCCAGCGTCAGGGTTCCGTCCGTGATCGTGCCGGTTTTGTCCAGGCAGAGCACATCCACCCGGGCCAGGGTCTCCATGCAGGGCATCGACTGCACCAGTGTCCGCCGGCGCGCCAGGCGCAGCGCTCCCATGGCAAAGGCGATCCCGGTCAGAAGGATGAGCCCCTCCGGGATCATGCCGATCATCGCGGAGGCCGTGCTCAGCACGGCGTTCGCAAAGGGGGCGCCGCCCCACAGGTGGTCGGACGCAAACAGCAGCGCGCCCATCGGCAGGATGACGACGGTCAGCACCCGCACCATCCGCCGCAGCGAGCGCATCAGTTCGCTCCGGGCGCGCCGGCCCCTGTGGGCTTCCGTGGTCAGCCGCCCCGCAAAGCTGGCCGCGCTCACAGCCGTCACGCGCGCGAAGGCGCGCCCCGCCACGACAAAACTGCCCGAGAGCACGGTGTCGCCGACGTCTTTGGCCACCGGCCGGGCCTCGCCGGTGAGCTGGGACTCATCCATTTCGGAGGCCTCGGCATACACGACGACGCCGTCGGCGCAGATCTGATTGCCGGTGGTGAGCAGCATGATGTCGTCCAAGACGAGCTCCTCCTGCGGGATCTGCCGCGTATCGCCCGCCCGCACCACCGCGACTTTGGACGCCGTGAGGATGGAGAGCCGGTCGATGTTCCGTTTGGCGCGCAGCTCTTGGAAAATACCGATGGCGGTGTTCGAGAGCGCCACCCCCAAAAAGAGGACGTTGCGCAGGTCGCCCACGAGGAGGATCAGCGCGGCCAGCGCGAGGTTGATCAGATTGAAGAGGGTGCAGAGATTTTCGCGCACGATCTGCCCCGCGGTGTGGGTCGGGGTCTTGGGCGGCGCGTTGCGCGCGCCGTGGCGCAGACGCAGAAGAACCTCCTCCTGTGTGAGGCCCGTGTCCCAGGCGGGCGTCCGCCGCGGGAAAGCGCCCGGGGCGGCGGGCTGTGTCTGCGTACGCATCGAGTGTGGTCTCCCCTCGCCCGCGCGGCTGTACTTGGGTTGTGGGCCGCAAAAGTAACCCACCCTAGTATACGCGCCGCCCCGCCGCGCCGTCAAGCCGGGCACGCCGGAGGCGCCCCAAAAATCCCCCCCCAAAAAGATGGTTAATGGCAAAAAAACCGAATCGGCAAAAAAACAGTTGACAAACGGTCCGGGGATTTGGTATATTAATTAAGCGCCTTGCCGCGGCCGCGGGCCGGAACGGGAGCGCAGCGGACCTTGAAAATTAAACAACGAGGAAAAGAAACACCAGCAGCGGGCGTCCGAACGCACGTGAGGCGGAAGCCGCACGTGGGTTTGGGAGCGCAAGAGAGCAGCTTGGAAGAGCGAACTAATGAGACGAGACATTTCGGCGGGAAGGCCGAGATGAGGAGGCGGCGCCACGGGGGACGGGTGGAGCGAAGTGGGGTTGCCGGTTTCATAGAGAGTTTGATCCTGGCTCAGGACGAACGCTGGCGGCGTGCCTAACACATGCAAGTCGAACGGGGCTATGCGCGGCACGGAGTGCTGCGGGTTGACACGGGGCGTGTTGACAGGCGGGGCAGCATTGCGTGCTGTGCATAGTTTAGTGGCGGACGGGTGAGTAACGCGTGAGTAATCTACCCTAGGGCGTGGAATAACACTGGGAAACCAGTGCTAATACCGCATGACATATAGAGGTGGCATCATCTTTATATCAAAGGAGCAATTCACCTTAGGATGAGCTCGCGTCCGATTAGATAGTTGGGGGGGTAAAGGCCCACCAAGTCGACGATCGGTAGCCGGACTGAGAGGTTGAACGGCCACATTGGGACTGAGACACGGCCCAGACTCCTACGGGAGGCAGCAGTGGGGAATATTGGGCAATGGGCGAAAGCCTGACCCAGCAACGCCGCGTGAAGGAAGAAGGCCTTCGGGTTGTAAACTTCTTTTCTATGGAAAGAAGAGGACGGTACCATAGGAATAAGCCACGGCTAACTACGTGCCAGCAGCCGCGGTAATACGTAGGTGGCGAGCGTTGTCCGGAATTACTGGGTGTAAAGGGCGCGTAGGCGGGACTGTAAGTCTGACGTGAAATACCACGGCTCAACCGTGGGGCTGCGTTGGAAACTAAGGTTCTTGCGGGACGGAGAGGAAAGCGGAATTCCCAGTGTAGCGGTGGAATGCGTAGATATTGGGAGGAACACCAGTGGCGAAGGCGGCTTACTGGACGTTAACTGACGCTGAGGCGCGAAAGCGTGGGGAGCAAACAGGATTAGATACCCTGGTAGTCCACGCCGTAAACGATGGATACTAGGTGTGGGGGGACTGACCCCTTCCGTGCCGGAGTTAACACAATAAGTATCCCACCTGGGGAGTACGGTCGCAAGACTGAAACTCAAAGGAATTGACGGGGGCCCGCACAAGCAGTGGAGTATGTGGTTTAATTCGAAGCAACGCGAAGAACCTTACCAGGGCTTGACATCCGACTAACGAGGCAGAGATGCGTTAGGTGCCTTACGGGGAGAGTCGAGACAGGTGGTGCATGGTTGTCGTCAGCTCGTGTCGTGAGATGTTGGGTTAAGTCCCGCAACGAGCGCAACCCTTACGGTTAGTTGCTACGCAAGAGCACTCTAGCCGGACTGCCGTTGACAAAACGGAGGAAGGTGGGGACGACGTCAAATCATCATGCCCCTTATGTCCTGGGCTACACACGTACTACAATGGCGGTCAAACAAAGGGTCGCGACACAGCGATGTGAAGCCAATCCTAAAAAGCCGCCCCAGTTCGGATTGCAGGCTGCAACCCGCCTGCATGAAGTCGGAATTGCTAGTAATCGCGGATCAGCATGCCGCGGTGAATACGTTCCCGGGCCTTGTACACACCGCCCGTCACACCATGAGAGTCGGGAACACCCGAAGTCCGTAGCCTAACCGAGAGGGGGGCGCGGCCGAAGGTGGGCTTGGCGATTGGGGTGAAGTCGTAACAAGGTAGCCGTATCGGAAGGTGCGGCTGGATCACCTCCTTTCTAAGGAGAGCGAGGGAGAGCCTGAAGAGGCAGGACCCGCAATCCAGGTCAGGCTGCCGGTGGAAATGGACCTCGTTGTTTAATTTTTGAGGTACGCGGGGCGT
>JAIRML010000041.1 GCA_031258665.1 Oscillospiraceae bacterium
CACAGCCAAAAATATACCCCGCCATTATCTGCCCCCCCTCCGCCGGCCCACGCCCGGACAGTGGGCGTAAAGATGGTCTCCTCACAGAGCGCCGCCAAAGCCGGCGTGTACCCGGGGGCCGGCGAAACCGCGCCCATGCCGCCGGTGTTCGGGCCTCGATTGCCGTCGAACACGGGCTTGTGATCCCGCGAGGACGGCATGGGCGCCACGGTCTTTCCATCTGTAAAGGCCAGTACGGTGACCTCCGGGCCCGTCATGCGCTCCTCGACAACCACCCGCGCGCCGGCCTCCCTGAATTGCTTGTTCTCCATCATATCCCGCACGGCGCGCAACGCCTCATCCTCCGTGCGCGCGACAACGACGCCCTTGCCCAGAGCCAGCCCGTCGGCCTTGACCACAATGGGCGCGCCCTGGGCGCGGATATAGGCGGCCGCTTCGTCCGGCCTGTCGAAGGCGCGCCACCGCGCCGTGGGGATGTTATATTTCCGCATCAGTGTCTTGGCATAGATCTTCGAGCTCTCGATCTCCGCCGCCGCGCGGCGCGGGCCGAAGGCCGGAACCCCGGCCGCCTCCAGCGCGTCGACACAACCCAGCGCCAGCGGGTCATCCGGCGCCACGACGACAAAATCTATCTTTTCCCGTTTGGCCAGCGCGACAATACCGTCCACATCGACGGCGCGCACCGGCACGCACTCGGCCAACCGGTCCATGCCGGCGTTGCCCGGCGCACAATATAATTTCGTGACGCCATCGCTCTGCGCGAGCTTCCAACACAGCACATGCTCGCGCCCACCGGAGCCGACGACAAGTACCCTCATGGGCGCCCTCTCCTCTCAGGAATCGTTCAGCGATCACTTGCGAAAAATTGCCACAGGATTTTTGTCGTCAGGCAAGTGGCGAAAATGCGGGAATGCTTTGTGCCTTTCAAGTTTTCGCCACGAAGCCTGGCGGCAAAAAGACAAGGCAAGATTCGCAAGTGATTGCTGAACGGTTCCTCAATGTTTAAAATGCCGAACCTCGGTGAAGAGCATCGCGATACCCGCCGCGTCGGCCGCGTCGATGGATTTTTGGTCGCCCACCGAGCCGCCCGGCTGGATGATGGCCGTGACACCGGCCCCCTCGGCCTCCCGCACACAGTCCTCGAACGGAAAGAAGGCGTCAGAGGCCATCACGGAACCCCGGGCCGCCTCGCCGGCATACTGGATGGCCAGCTTCAGCGCCGTGACGCGGTTTGTCTGCCCCGGGCCGATGCCCACTGTACGGTGGCCGTTCGCCAACACAATGGCGTTGGATTTGACGTATTTGACCACCTTCCAGGCAAAACAAAGCGCGGTCATCTCCTCCTCAGTGGGCGCGCGCTTGGTCACGACGCGCAGCGCGGATTCGTCGAGCAAGATATCGTCCCGGCTCTGCACCAACAACCCGCCGGAAACGCGCCGCAGGTCGTAGTCGAACGGAATGTGCGGGTCGCCCATCAGCTCCAACGTGAGCAGCCGGAGATTTTTCTTCGCGCTCAAAATCTCCACCGCCTCGTCGGTGAAGGCCGGCGCCACCACGATCTCAAGGAAGAGCTTGTGGAGCCGCGCGGCCGTCCCGGCGTCGCAGGTGCGATTCAGCGCGACAACGCCGCCGAAGATGGATACGGGATCGGCCTCGTAGGCGTTTTCCCATGCCTCCGACAATGTGCGGCCCAGCCCCACGCCGCAGGGGTTTGCGTGTTTGACAGCCACCACGCAGGGCTCTTCAAATTCTCGAATGAGCTCGATCGCCCCGTTTAAGTCTCCGATGTTGTTGTAGGAGAGCTCCTTGCCGTGGATCTGCTCGACCGCCGGCAATGTCCCCGCCCAGCGGCCCACATCCCGATAGAAGGCCGCCGACTGGTTGGGATTTTCTCCGTAACGCAGCGCCTGCTCCTTTTCGAATGTCAGCGTCAGTGTCTCCGGGTACAGCCGGCCCGTCTCGTGCCGCAGATATTCGGCAATTAACGCGTCGTAGTGCGCTGTGTGTTCGAACACTTTGGAGGCCAGCGCAAAGCGGGTCTCCCGGCTCACGCCCCCCTCCTCCAGCGCGTCGGCCACCATGTCATAGTCGATCGGGTCGATGACAACCACCACGTCTTGCCAATTTTTGGCAGCCGAGCGGATCATCGTGGGGCCTCCGATGTCGATGTTTTCGATGGCCTCGGCGAGCTGCACACCCTCTTTGAGGATCGTCTGTTTAAAGGGGTAGAGGTTGATCACGACGATGTCGATTGGCTCGATGCCGAGCAGCTCAAGCTGGGCCATGTGGTCCGGATTGTCCCGCATGGCCAAAATGCCGCCATGCACAAAGGGGTGCAATGTCTTTAGCCGGCCGCCGAGGCACTCGGGAAACCCCGTGATCTCACTGATGCCCACCACCGGGATGCCGCCCGCCCGAAGCGCGGCCGCGGTGCCGCCCGTGGAGACGATCTCATAACCCAGCGCCGAAATCCGCCGGGCCAACTCCACCACGCCTGTTTTGTCGGACACGCTGAACAACGCACGCCG
>JAIRML010000176.1 GCA_031258665.1 Oscillospiraceae bacterium
CCCGACAGCGTGCCCCCGGCGTTTTCAAATCCGATGACGTCGTCCCCTTGCCAGCAATGGATGCTGATGGCCGTATCCGCCAAAGTCCGCAGGGCCGCCTCGGTGTCTACGCAGACGCCGGCGTAGATGTCTTTTGCCTTCAAGTACTCACTCATCCAGGTATGCCCCTTTTCGTTCTTTGAGATTTCGGCTTTTCTTAATAACTCCATTGTATCCCCTTCTAAAAAGAGAAACTAGGACGTGATTTTCAAAACAATCACGTCCTAGTTTTATATCCGTCCGCGAAACGCGGCCGCTTCGCGGACCCGTCGGCCGCTATAGGGGCCGGTTGCGATATGTCTTTGGGTCCATACCAAATTGTCGATAAAACGCGCGGTAGAAGTAGCTGCTGTTCTCGTAGCCGACCAGGGATATGATGGAGTGGATGGACAGATCTGTTGTCTTCAGCAGGTCGGCCGCTTTGGTCAGGCGCTTTTGCCGCAGCAGTTCTCGAAAGGTAGAGCCGGTCGACTTCTTCACCAGGGAACTGAGGTACGCCAAAGAGACATGATAGGCCCCCGCCATCGTCGTGAGAGATGTCATGTGGTAGTTTTCTTCAATTTCTTGCAACACGTTCAGCACCAGGCTGTTGTCCGTCTGTTTGTCCGGAAAGGCGAGCCGTCCGGTGTAATTCAGCAGCTGCAAAAAGAGCAGACCCATTGTGACCTCTGTGATGCGGCGGTTGTTCGGCTGCCGCTCCAAAATGCTCCACACCAGATTTTCCATGAGATTTTGGATGGGCGGGATGTCGGACACCACGAAGTGCAAGTAGTCGATGTCGCTGCTTTCGTACTGCAGACAGCCTGCCAAAAACCGGCCCAGCACATTGTGAGAGCCGATCATCTCAAACGTCGTGTTGAAGAACTTCGGCAGCACAAGAAAGTTGATCGCCACATCCCAAAACTCGGCTCGCTCAATGGAGTGGGAGACATACTGGTTGAGAAACAACAGCTCCCCCTCCTTGAGGTGGATGGGCAGGTACCCGTTCAGCGTGTGCCTCGTGCTCCCGCTGCACATGTACATGATCTCGACATAGTTGTGCGTGTGCTCCGGGAAATCCGAAAAACGGGTATGGGGCCGGAAGGAGATCAGTTTCCCGCTCTCGATCATCTTGTCGCTCAGGATGACGAAATTGTTGCTGGAGGAATAGATAGAACGGTCGATGGCCTCGCCGCTCCGCAAGCGCTGCTCCTCCTGGGTGACCCGACTCAGTCTCGTCAGCAGTTTAAAATCCATCCGCGTCTCACGCCCCCTCCACCGCACGGACGATCTTTGTCCATTGTCAATTGTCCATTGTCAATTGTCTTCACGCCCCCGCCACCACACGGGCGATCTCTTCGGGTGTGATGTTGTACAGCGCGTTGGCGAAACCCGCAGCCCGCAGCCGGGCCAGCAGGCTCGCCCGGTCGTACGCGCACCCGACCAATGCGCGGCACAGGTTGTCCACATCCACGGCGCTGAAAAAATCTCCGCACAGGCTGAGCTGCGTGACTGTCTCGCCCGTCACATCGACATGGGCCTCAAGAAGCCCCCCCGCCAAGCGCTCAGAACGGACGATCCGGCACGCCGGCGAGCGCCCATAGATCCTCTCGCGGCTGCAAAAGCGCTCGGCCTCCGTTTGGACGCGCGCCCGGTCCTCCTCCGTCAGCGCGCGCGTCTCACCGCCCCGCAGGATCCCGGCGACCATGGCTTCTTTAAACGCCAGCGCGTCCATGGCGGGCAGACATGTCGAAAGGTTCCTCACCCGCTCGCGCACCGAACGGATCCCCTTGGTCTGTATCGTACCCCCGTCCACCGCCGTACACGCCTCCATCTCCGCCAGGTCGGTGTCAAAGAGGAGCGACCCGTGGTGCAGCACATAGCCCTTGGTGACACACTGGGCATTGCCGGAACATTTCTTCCCGTCCACCATCAGGTCGTTGCGCCCGGTAAAGCGCACATCCACCCCCAGGCCGCGCAGCGCACCGGCCACCATCTGCGCGTACCGCCGAAACGAGATCCCCGGCGCGGTCGCCGGCTCGATGAAACTGAACTGCCAGCCGCCCATGTCGGTGTAGATGGTTCCGCCGCCCGAGAGGCGGCGCGCCAGACACACGCCGCGCGCGCGCGCATAGGGCAGATTGACCTCCCGGTAGATGTTCTGGTGGCGGCCCAACATGACGGTGGGCCGCGTGCGCCAAAAGAGAAAGACTGTCTCCGCCGGCCTTTTCTCTGTCAGCAGGTACGATTCCAGCGCGAAGTTTTCGTATGGGTCCACGCTGCCCGTCTCTATGTAGATCAAGGTGACGCCTCCCACCCCCGCAGCGCCTCCTCCGCGCGGTAGGAACTGCGTACCAGCGGCCCGCTGACGACATGGCCAAACCCCTTGCCCTCGGCCATAAGCCGGTAGCGCTCAAACTGCGCGGGCGACACATAGGTTCGCACCGCCAGGTGCCGATCGGAGGGTCTCAGGTACTGCCCGACGGTGAGGATGTCGCAGCCCACCGCCCGCAGGTCGTCCATCGCACCGGCCATCTGCCGCTCGGTCTCCCCCAGTCCGACCATGAGGCCGGATTTCGTGCGCACCCCGGGGCGCCGCCGTTTGGCGTGGGCCAGCAGCGCGAGGGAGCGCGCGTAGTCCGCTCCGGGGCGCACCGCCGCGTACATGTCTCGCACCGTCTCGAGGTTGTGGTTCAGCACATCGGGCTGCGCCGCCAAGACAATGTCCAGATCCCGCGTCCGCCCCCCGAAGTCCGGTACCAGCAGCTCCACTGTCATATCCGGGTCCGCCGCGCGCAGGGCGCAAACCGTGGCGGCAAACTGCGACGCGCCTCCGTCCGCGAGATCGTCCCGTGTGACGCTCGTCACCACCACATGCCTGAGCCGCAACGTGCGCGCCGTCTCCGCCAGGCGGCGCGGCTCCTCCGGATCCGGCGGCGCGGGAGCGCCGTGGGCCACATTGCAAAACCGGCAGTCGCGCGTACACAGATTGCCGAGGATCATAAAGGTGGCCGTCTGCCGCCCGTAACAAGCGCCCAGATTGGGGCAGTTGGCCTCGTCGCACACCGTGTGCAGGCTTTGCCGCGCCATGAGGGCGCGGACCTCCGCCGCGGCCTGCGGCCTGTAAACAGAACGGATCCACGCCGGTTTGCCCTGTGTCATTCCCCGCGGCACCCCCCTCCCGGCCCGCGCATGTTGTCGGCCGGACCGTTTTTGTTGGTTTTTTATCTCATTTTACACGATATGCATCGTAAAGTAAATGGAAAAAAGAAAAAAAA
>JAIRML010000177.1 GCA_031258665.1 Oscillospiraceae bacterium
ATCGCGCCCGGGTCGTCCGCGCACAGGAGCACGAGGCCCGTCTCGGGCGGCACGCGCAGCGCAAAGCGCCGGAAAGAGCCGACAATGGCGTCCAGGTCTTCAAAATAGTCCAGGTGGTCGGCCTCAATGTTGAGGACAACGGCGAGGGTCGGGGAGAAGTGCAAAAACGAGTCGCAGTATTCGCAGGCCTCCAGACTGATCGTGCCGCCCGCGCCCACCCGGTGCCCCGCGCCAATCAGCGGCAGCATGCCCCCGATCATCACGGTGGGGTCGAGGCCTCCCTCCAGCGCCACATGGGTGACCATCGACGTGGCGGTGGTCTTGCCGTGTGTCCCGGCGATGCACAGCGCCGTGTCGCAGCTCCGCATCAAGACGCCCCAAATCTGCGCGCGCGCGAACACCGGCAGCCCGAGCCTGCGGGCCTCCGCCACCTCCACATTGTCGTCCCGGGCCGCGGCGGTGCGGATGACGCACGCCGCCCCCCGCACGTGCGCGGCGGCGTGCCCGATGGACACGGACACACCCCGTGCCCGCAGGCGCTGTGTCGCGGCGTTCTCCTGCAAGTCGGAGCCCGTCACAAACAGGCCCCGCGCCGCCAGCACCTCGGCCAGCGCGCACATGGACACGCCGCCGACGCCGACCAGATGGACGCGCCGCCCCGGTTTGAGATAGGCGGCCGGCTGCGCCGCGCCCTCGGATACACTGAGAATCATATGGAAAATCCTCTCTTCTCTCCTTTTTTCCCCTCCGCCGGCGCGGTTTTGGGTATATGATCACTATACGCCAAAACGGCACATGATAAACATGATTTTACCGCAAAAATATGTGAAATCAAACATGGAAGCGCGATTGCCAACGCGGCGCGAATGGTATACAATAGAGAACATGGAGAACTTGTCATCGCGCGGCGCGCGGCGGACCGCCCGCCTGACACGCCCCATCACACAAGACTGCAGTAAGGAGGTACCCCCATGAAACATCCCATCAGGATTTTGGTCACTCTGTTCCTGCTGGCCGCCTCGGCCGCGGCGGCGGCGCTGCTCGTGATCCGCTATATGGACGTGCTGCAAAAGCAGTTCGAGGTATTGCGGGAGCTGCTGTTTAAGCGCCAGAGCCGGCTGCGGGACAACCTCGACACCCCGGACGACTTTGGCGTGAACGAAGACGACGAACCGGATTTTGACAAAGACGGGGCGTTCTGAGACGCCCCGCGCCATCCGGGCCGCGCTGCCGCCGGGCCGCTTCCGAACCCCCCATTGGCGGGGCTCCGCGGAGGCCGCCGCCGGCCAAAGGGTACAAAGGGTAAACGCGACACCGCGTTTACCCTTTGCTGTTGCCCTTGCTCTTTCGGCGCGAAGCCGGCGGGGCAAAACTCCCGAAGGCCAACAGCGGGAAGGCGAAGACAAGGGAATAGGCGTAACGGTAATCCTGCGACGGCATGGAGATCCACAGGCTCGCCACGTTGAGCAGCACCGGCAGAAAACACAGCCAGCCGCCCCGGTCGCGCCGCGCCAGGGACAGCGCGAGCAGGCAGAGCGTGAGGAAGAAGTACAGCCCCAGCCGGCAAAACAGCACCTGCCACAGCGGGTCCCGGTAGATGGTCTCCATCGCGTTTTTCAACATCAAAAAGCGCGTTGTCTCTTGAATCTGCAGGCCGAAATCGCCCAGGCGGTTCTGGTAGGAGGTGACGTTCACCGGCCCCAGCGGCAGGATGCGCCAGGTGACTTCGGTGATGGCCATCTCGGCGCGCAGCGCTTTGACCGGGTTGCGCAGGGCCATCGCGGCGGCGGCGCGCGCCATCTCCCCCCGATTGTTTTTTAAATTCTCCCACACCCGCACACCGGGCGTGCTCATCAGAGGGTCATTCGAGTAGGGGTCGTAACGGGCCCGCCAGTCGGCGAGCGGCAGGATTTTTTCCATGACGGCCTTTTCCCCGTCGGTGATCCGCCCATCTTGCGTCAGTATGCCGCCCGCGATCTGCGTGAACCAGCGAAAACTCACCGCGGGGTTGTTGGGCTCGGCGCGCAGCACCCCAAAGCCCACCACGCGCACGCCGGCAAACAGCACGAGCGCGACGCCGGCGGAGAGCAGGGCGTACCGGAGGTGGCGGCGGTGGACGAGCAGCAGCGCGGGGAGAAGTAAGGCCACCACAAACGGGCCGTTGTGGCGCAGCACAGCCATCAGCCCCAGCGTGACACCCAGCCCCACGGCGACCGGCCGGCGGCGCCACGCCTGCTCCCCGCTCCGGCAGACCCGGATGAGCAGCGCCGTGGCAAGGACGGACACACAGGCAAACGGGATATCTTTCCAGAGGGCGATCGACAAGAACAGGTTGGTCGGGATGAACGCGGCCACGATGTTCACCGGCAGCAGATGCCGGCGGCGCAGGCCCATGTCCTCCAATTCGGAGAACAAAAAGGCCCATGTGAAGACATACAGCGCAAACTGGGTGAGCGTCACCGAGAAGATGGCGCCGGTGAGCGAGTAGGGGATGCCGTAAAAAAGGAGGGTGTGCCCGACGGGGTGCCAGTC
>JAIRML010000083.1 GCA_031258665.1 Oscillospiraceae bacterium
TGCCGCTCGCAGTGCCTGTGGGACGCCGCCGGGTCGGAGAAGGCGAAGATCGCCATCTCCGACCTCCCGATCGAAGACATTGTGAACGCGCTGGTCAAACAAAACAGCCGGCTGCTGCGCAACTTCATCGCCTTCGCCGTCGAACGCGCGGTGGAGGGGCGGCTTTCGCAGATGGAGTTTGTCCGGTTCCTCGACGTGATCATCTGCGACCAGCGCATCTACCACACGATGAAGGCGGGCGTGAAACTCGATGTGGTCGAGGCCGTCGCCAACGCGACGACGCCCCAGGACTTGGCGGAGAATCTATACGCGATTTTGGACCACTTCCACGGCGTCGAGAACAAAGTGGCGCAGAAGGAGCTCATCACCAACATTGAGCGGTACTTGCAGCAAAATTACAACAAAAACATCACGAACGCGATGCTGTCGCGGGAGTTTGGTTTTGTTCCCTCCTACGTGAGCAAGGTGTTTCGCCGGCACAAGGGGGTCAGCCCGGCCGAGTACATGACGCGCCTGCGCATCGAGAAGGCCAAACGGATGATCGCCGGCTCGTCCGACCTGCGGATGAAAGACATCGCACAGCTTCTCGGATACAGTGATCCCTATTATTTTTCCAAAATATTCAAAAAAGAGACGGGTGAGTGGCCATCCCAATACCAGGAACGAAACACCGCCGGCCCGCCCCTTCCCGTTTGAAAACAAAACCTCGCGGGGGCGCCCGGCCGTCTGATGTTCGGACCGAACGCCCCCGCGGCGCTGGAAAGGAGGAGGGAAATTGCCGGTATGTCGGCTGTATCGGTTGAGCGGCTTTATCCGACGCTCACCGTGACGATGTGCGAAAGGCCGCTGCCGTCCAAGGCGCGCAGGATGATGAGCGCGGCGCCGGCCTTTCGCCCCGTGACCAGGCCGTTTTGGTCCACGCTCACGATGTCCGGGTTGCTGGACACAAATTCGTAGACCGCGCTGTCGGTGGAGAAGTTCAGCGGGGCTTTCCCTTTGATGCGCAGAGAGACGCGGGCCGAGGAATGCGCCCTCACGGCCGTCGCGTAGATCGTCGCGGACGCCGCGATGCCGTCCAGCGACGCCTCGTAGCGGTGCCCACCCAGCCACGGCAGGTCTTCCGTCACCGCCGCCGGCAGGGTGACGGATATGTCGCCGGCCTCGTCCGCGAAGATCCGGGCGGCGTAGTCGTAGTCGGACGCTGACGGGGGGCGCTGGTAGGCGGCCAGGAGCTCGATCCGCTGGTGGGGAGAGAAACCGGAGCCGGTGACTGTGACCGCCCGGGCGGCCTTGTCCGGGTGGACCGAAACGGCCGCCTCACCGGCGGACCGGGCGACGACGAACACCGAGCTGACGGCATCGAGGGAGAGGGACACCCGGGTGACCGGGATGCCGTCCACCGTGAGCGTCTCATACGCGGCCGCGGTGCGGGCGCCGTCGTGCGGGTTCCAAAGCGTGGGCGCCGACAGCCGGCCGCGCAGGTCCACCGTCCCGCTGAGGGCGGTGTTGCCGGAATTGGCGAAGTAGTAGATCTCATGCCCGTCCTTCACCTTGTGGATGTAACTGAAGCTGCCGCCCGGCAGCGCGTCGGGCACGCCCGACACTTCCACGTCGAAGACGGGCAGGAGGCGGTCCAGCGTGTCCGCCAGGGTACTCGCGTAGGCGCGGCCGAGGAAGACGGCGCGGCCGCCGGCCTCGTTTGCGCGTTCCGCGAGCAGCGCAAGGGGCCGCGCCAGGTTGCCGCTGTCGTTGTGGTAGAGCTCGAATTCCTGGATCGAGACGCTGTCGGACACAATGGCGTCGATGTACAGCCGCACCTTGTCGGTGTCCACCGGGGCAAAGTCGACGGCGGCCGAGGCGCCGATGGAGGAGCCGGCGGCGCAGTCGGTCCAGCCCGCGCCGTTCCAGGCCTGCACCCGGTAGGCGGTGACGCGGTAGGGCGGATTTTCTTTGAAGACGGCGCGGCTTACGGTCACGTTTTGGCCGAAGTCCACCTGCAGCCACTGGTCCCCGCCCGATTGGTCGCCCGCGTTCCAGCGGCTGCCGTTCCCGGCTTCGCCGTCGAAGGCCTTCTCCGGCGCGTACTGCGGGTTGTTTTGGAAGACAGAGGAGGCCGTGTATGCCAGTGTGGAGGGCGGCAGAAGCGACGGGATTTCCACGCCGAACATCGCGGAGATGATCGCTCTGACCTCGCTGTCGCGGCCCGGTTCCGCGGACTGGTAGGGGAGTTGGGTGGTCGCGATCACCTGTCCGCCGCTTTCAAAGAAGTCCCGAATCTTCTCCAGGGCCGCCAGACTGATGGTCTTCGCGCCGGGCATGATCAAGACTTTGTAATTTTCGTAGCCCATGTCGTTTTGCAGCCGAAGGGTGCCCCCGTCCGCCGCGCAGCGTGCGGCGATGACCTCCGGGTGCAGGTAGGTGAAGTCCCGGCGGAGGGTCGTGGAGAGCAGGTGGCCGAGCTCCATGTAGTCGGCCTCCTCCGGCGCGACGCCGTAGTAGGGGTTGCCGACGTCAAACTGCGTCGCGGCCTGCAGGGTGTGGATGGGGTAGACGACCCCGATGTCCGCCACGTGGCGGCCGTTTTGCAGCAGACCGCTGACCCGGCCGATGAAGTTGTTGTACGCCGGCAGCTCCGGGCCGTACCGCGCGCTGCGGAACGAGAGCTCCGGCGGGTTGGCGGCGGCCCTCTCGTTGTTGTACCAGATGGCGTGGGGCACCACAAAGTTGATGCCGCGGACAAGC
>JAIRML010000099.1 GCA_031258665.1 Oscillospiraceae bacterium
AGTTACCAACGTGGGCTGCCTCCGCAGCCCACAACCCAAATTCTTCTTTTTTATTGCCGCGAAGCGGCCATAAGTTACTAAGGAGGCGCGCTATGAAAGCACTGTTCATCGGCGGAACCGGCGTCATCAGCGAATCCATCACCCGTCTGGCGGCGGAGCGCGGCTGGGCGCTCACATTGCTAAACCGCGGCCGGCAAAGCGCCGCAGCGCCGGCGGATGTCGAGCGCGTCACGGCGGACATCGGCGATGAGGCCGCCGTGAGGGCCGCGCTCGGCGCGCGCCGCTTCGATGTGGTGGCCAACTTCATTGCCTATGTCCCGGCACACATCGAGCGGGACGTCCAGCTCTTTGCGGACAAAACAGATCAATATATCTTCATCAGCTCGGCCTCGGCCTACCAAAAGCCGCCGGCCCACTACCGCATCACGGAGAGCACACCGCTCGTAAATCCGCATTGGCAGTACTCCCGCGATAAGATCGCCTGCGAGGAAGTGCTGCTGGCCGCCCACCGCGCGTCTGGGTTCCCCGCGACGATCGTACGCCCGTCCCACACTTACGACTACAAGACGCTACCGCTGGGCCTGCACGGCGCGGGCGGCGCATGGGGCGTCGTCAGCCGCATCCACCGGGGCCGACCGGTGCTCATCCAAGGCGACGGCACCTCCCTGTGGACCGTCACGCACAGCTCGGACTTCGCCAAGGCCTTTGTGCGCCTCATGGGCCACCCGGCGGCGGTGGGCGAGGCCGTGCAGATCACCGGCGACGAGGTCCTCACCTGGAACCAGATCTACGACACGGTCGGCCGCGCGCTGGGCGTGCCCGTGCGGCCCTACCACGTGGCCTCCGACTTTCTCATCGCCTGCGACCCCTCGTTCGACGGCCCCCTGCTCGGTGACAAGGCGCACTCCGTCGTCTTCGACAACAGCAAGCTGAAGCGCCTCGCGCCGGACTTCGTGGCCACGACGCGCTTTGACGAGGGCGTCCGGCAGTCGGTCCGGCACTTTCTTTCCCACCCGGCGTGCCAGGCGCCCGACACGCCGTTTGACGACTTCTGCGACAGGGTCATCCACGCGCTGGACACCGCGGTCGCGGCCGTACGGGGCGCGTAGCGCGAACCCGCGCCGCCGCGGAGGCGGCTCAGTACCCGAATTCGCCGCGGAGAGATTCGTCGTTTTCGACCCAGTCTTTCTGCACATCGTACACCGTGTACTCCGTTTGGGTGTTGCGCACCACCACGCGCTCGATGCCGGCGTTGATCACCATGCGCTTGCACATGGCGCAGCAGTTTGTGTCCGGCAGCAGCGCGCCGGTCTTCGCATCGCGGCCGACAAGATAGAGGGTGGCGCCGATCATCTCGCTCCGGGCCGCGGAGATGATGGCGTTCATCTCCGAGTGCACGGAACGGCACATCTCGTAGCGTTCGCCGCGAGGGATGTTCAGCGCCTCGCGCATGCAGCGGCCGAGGTCGATGCAGTTGGCCCGCCCGCGCGGCGCGCCGGCGTAGCCGCTTGAGATGATCTCATCGTTTTTCACGATGAGGGATCCGTAGTTGCGACGCAGACAGGTGCCCCGTTCCAACACGGTCTCGGCGATGTCCAGATAATAATTTTGTTTGTCCGTGCGCGGCACAGCCACCACTCCTCATGGCCATTGACAATGGACAACTGTCCATGGCGGGAGATTACTGGGTATATCAACAGGGAGAGGGCCTAGGCCCTCTCCCGCGGTCGTGTGGGGATCAGTCGGTCACGAAGGGCAGCAGCGCCAGATGGCGCGCGCGCTTGATGGCCTCCGTGAGATCCCGCTGGTGGCCGGCGCAGGTGCCGGTCATGCGGCGGGGCAGGATCTTTGCACGCTCGGAAATATAGCGGCGCAAGCGCGCGGTGTCTTTGTAATCGATGTGTTCGATGCGGTCCACGCAAAACGAACATACTTTGCGGCGTTTGCGGCCGCGCTGCGGACGGTCTGAAGCCATCGGGCAGTCTCCTTTCGTCGGTCCGGAGCCCCGGCCCCGCGGGCCGGCCCCCGGGTCTGTCTCAGTTTTGTGCCTCCATTGTGGGTTGCATCTGCAACCCACAATCCAAATTTCTGTTTTTCGCTGCCGCTTCGCGGCAACGAGACACTCACATGGGTTGCATCTACAACCCACAGCTCAAATTCTTGTTTTTCGCTGCCGCTTCGCGGCAGCAATGTGCCAAAGATCTCCCGCTCCCTCAGCCCGGCGCGTCAGAACGGCAGTTCGCCGTCGTCTTCGAGTTCGGCAAAGCCGCCGGAGGCCGGGTCGCTCGCACCGGGCTCCGGCGCCGGCGCGGCGGCGCGGGGGGCGGCGGATGGGTCGGCGCCGGACGCGCCGCGCTTTTCGGCAAAGTGCACCTCGCTGGCCACGATCTCGAAGCTGATGCGGTTGTTGCCGTCTCTGTCTTTCCATTCGCGCTGCTGGATACGCCCGGCCACGGCGACGAGCTGCCCCTTGGTGAACCACTTGGAGACAAACTCGGCCTGCTTGTCCCAGCAGACAATGTCTATGAAGTCAGCGGTCTGCTGCTGCGGGTTTTCTGCGTTTGACCGGTACCCGCGGTCCACCGCCAGGCGGAAAGACGCAACCGGCGTGTTGCTCTGCGTGTGGCGCAGCTCGGGATCTCTTGTGAGTCGTCCCATCAAAATGGCCTTGTTCAGCATGACAGCCCCTCCTTGCCCGTCTTCTTTTTCTTCCTCTCTACTTTTCGTCTTTGCAGATGGTCAGCCAGCGGAGCACGTTCTCGGTGATGCTGAGGACGCGCTCCAGTTCCTCGGGGAACGAGGGCGCCGACTCAAACGTCATCAGCACGTAGTAGCCGTCCGCCACGCGGTTGATCTCGTAGGCAAGCCGGCGTTTGCCCCACTCCTCCACGGCGGTCAGTGTGCCGTGCGCCTCGACCAGTTCCCGAAACTTCTGCACCAGGGCGGCTGTCTCTTCTTCGCCGAGCGTGCCGTTCAGGATATACATGGTCTCGTACTTGGCTGTGATTTTCGCCATTGTTTGCACCTCCTTTTGGGCATATGGCCCCCGGACGGTGACGCCTCTTTCGGTGCGCCGGGAGCAAGGATCAGGCCCGTTTCTCAACGCGGACACTTCTTTTATTATACAGGATACCGGGCGGATGTCAACCACCAAATCGCCTTGGACAGGGCAATCGCATAAAAAACGACAGACAGGCAAGGGGGGCTGGAAGAGGGTAGCGAGGGGAAAGATGTGACGACAGTGTGCGCACATAGAGAGGGGAAACACAACCGAGGGAGTAGAG
>JAIRML010000113.1 GCA_031258665.1 Oscillospiraceae bacterium
TGACGCCGGCGCCATGGACTGGCGGCGGCGCGATGATGCTCGAGGACGTCTACCGTCAACCGGGGTACATATACGATTTTGTGGCGCAGATGACAGACGCTGAATTGCGCGTGATGTCCAGGCATCAGGGCAGTTCTATCCTCGCGAACGGAACCGGAGCCATCGGGAAATTGGCCAAGTACGGCGTTCCGGAGGTGAACACGGCCGACGGCCCCGCCGGCCTGAGAATAGGCGTGATTGGAAGCAGAGCCCAGGTCGCCACGAGTTTCCCGATTGGAACGCTGCTGGCCTGTACGTGGAACGAGAAGCTCATAGAAGAGGTCGGGGCCGCGGTCGGGGCCGAGATGGAACTGAACAAGGTCGACATATGGCTCGCGCCCGGTTTGAACATCCACCGCAACCCGCGGGGCGGCCGCAACTTCGAATATTATTCGGAGGACCCGCTGGTGTCGGGGAAGAGCGCGGCGGCCATCACCAGGGGTGTGCAGGGCAGAGGCGGCTTGGTGACCATCAAGCACTTCGCCGCCAACAATCAAGAGACCAACCGCTACAATACCAACTCACAAGTTTCCGAGCGCGCCCTGCGTGAGATCTATCTCAAAGGGTTTGAGATCGCGGTGAAAGAGGCCGATCCCGGCTGCGTCATGACCTCATACAATTACCTGAACGGTACCCGCACCGAGGCGTCCTACGACCTGCTGACCAACATTTTGCGAAACGAGTGGGGCTTCAGGGGCATGGTCATGACCGACTGGTGGAACGGCAGGGCCACGTCGGCCGCCCAGATTGCCGCCGGGTGCAATGTCAAAATGGATGACGCCGACGCCTCCATCAATCAGGTTTCGCGCGACGCCCTTGAGGCGAACATCAGGGCAGTCATGGGCACGGTGGTACGCACCTTCGCCTTCGCGGAAGAGATCAGCCCCGACCCCAGGCTCACGGCCATTGAGGTGTCCCCCATGCAGATCACTGTGGGCAAAGCGGCGGACGTCGCGGTGACCGTGACGGGTAAAAATCTCGGGGGCGCGGAGGTCACGGCAGGCATCAAGGGGTATCCGGAGACATTTGTGAGCGTTCCGGGCGACACCGGCGCGACGGTGAGCCTGCATGTCACGGCGGACCTGCTCCCGATCGGTACGTACGATGTGGTGATGACACTGAATGGAGTCGAATCCAATACAAAAGCCTCACTCAAAGTTGATCTCGAAAAGGAGTACTTTTATCTGGTGGCCGCGAGAAACAATAAGATCGTCGGCGCGGACGCCGCCACGTTTAACAGCCCCGGGAGCATGACCACGATGGTGGCAAATCTTGACGAGCCCAACGGGTACGCCCAGTTTGAGATACTCCGCCTGGTGCCGGACAGGGTTCAGCTTCAAATGATGAACGGGTACCTCATCACGATGGAAGGCTCCTCCTATGGGGGTCAAATGGTGCGGCCGAGGACGGCCGTGCCGGTCTCGCCGACGGCCACGGGGTGGGAGGCCCTGCTCTTTGAAGATCAGGACGACGGCGCCATAAAGATCAAGCGGATTGGCACGGACGGCACCTGGTATGTAAACGTGGGCGCGAACGGCAGCCTCTCGACCGTGCAGAACAGCGTCGGCGACACCGGGAAGTTTCAATTGGTCTCGCTGGGTTCGGCCGCGCCGGAGCCCGTGATCACCAGTGTGGAGGTGTCCCCGTCACAGATAGGCGAGGGCGTCGCGGCGGATCTCAGCGTGACAGTGGCCGGCAGGTACCTGGAGGACGCGCAGGTGAAAGTGGGGATCGGAGGGTTTGCGGGCTCATTTGTGAGCGTTCCCGGCGGGGCCGGCGCCACGGTGACGATACCGGTCACGGCGGATATGCTCGCGGCGGGGACATACGATGTCGTTGTGACGGTGAACGAAGTTGAATCCGGCGTAAAAGGCCTGGTTCGGGTTGTCGGTCAAGAGACGCCTTTGCCCAAAGAGGGCGACGTCATTTACCTGGTCGCGGCCAGAAACGGGAAGATAGTCGGCGCGGACCCCGGCACGTTCGGGCCGCCCGTCGACAATGGCCAGCTCACGATGACCGCGAATCTTGACGAGGTCAATGAGTACGCCAAACTTGAGGTGTCCTACAAATTTGAAAGCGTCTTCCTGAAGGCGAAAAACGGACTGTATGTCAGCATGGAGGGCGCGGCCTGGGGAGACAGAAAAGTCAGACCGCGCATCGACGAGACGGGGATTGCCGCCGATGGGTGGGAGGCCCTCCAATTTGAGATTCAGGACGACAACACGGTAAAGATCAAAAGAATCAATTCGTTTGACGGCGTCCAATATGTGGATGTGGCCGCAAACGGCGCCCTCTCCACGGTGGCCGGCGGTGTCGGCGACACCGGGAAGTTCAGCATGGTCATCTTGGAGCCCGGACAGGTCGACCCCGGACCGAGCGAATACATCGTTGCGTTCGACTACAACTATCTGGGCGCGCCGGCCAACCCGCCCGACCGCGCGGTCGCGCCCGGCGCCGCGATAGGCGCCCTGCCCGCGCCGCCGAGCCGTCCGGGATTTGTCTTCAACGGCTGGGTCACGTACGATGGAAAGACGACGGTTTCGTCTGGCAATACCTGCCTGATGCCGACGTTCTACAGCGCCGATACAGTCGTGACCGCCCATACGGCGCTTGTGGCGAATTGGGCGCGCGTCTTGCGGATCGACAGGGACGGCGCGACGGCGACAGCGACGGCGTACCTCAGCGACGAGACCATTCGGCTGGGCCATGTCCGGCTTGTGCTGGCCTCGTACAAGGCAGGCGGGCAGCTTCTGAGTGTCTCCGAATCGGGCGCGCTCACCGTGCCGGACGAGAAGCCGCTGCGGCTGACGCAGCAGGTTCCGTCCGATGTGTTCGGCCTGGACTCGGCCACATTCCAGAGCAGGTCCGTAGCGGTGAGCGTCCCCGCCGACGCCGCTGTGGTGAAGGCGTTCTTGTGGGACGCCGCGTCGCCTCATGCGCCGGTGTGCGAAGAGGTCGAGCCGGTTGCGACCAGCCTTGTCTGGAGCGACGAGTTCAGCGGCGCGGGCATCGACGCGGCGAAGTGGGTCATCCCGCCCGACGACAACGGAGGCGGCAACAATCAAGTTTCTTACTACAGGCCGGAGAACGCGGAGATCAACAAGACCGACGCGGAGCTCGCCGGTTCGGAGGACAATTCCGCGCTCAGGATTCAGGCTGTCCGTGTCACGGGCCTGCCGAGGGGCACATGGGCCTCCAGCAAGCTCACGACCCAGGATCTCTTCACGGTGCAATACGGGCGGGTCGAGGCCCGCATCAAGCTCCCCGCGAACGACCAGGGGTTCTGGCCGGCGTTTTGGATGATGCCCAACGACAGCGTTTACGGCGGATGGGCCACCTCCGGTGAGGTCGACATCATGGAGAGCAAGAGCCGCCAGAGCGGCACCGTCAGCGGCGCGCTTCACTACGGCGGGGCTTGGGCGGCAGCGGGCAATATGGGCGCGGGGTGCAACCGTTACACGACCCTGCGCGTGGGCGCCGCGGACACAGTCGACACCAACATCCCGGTCGACACCGTCATCCCGGGGTTCAGCGTCGGGGACTGGCACACCTACGCGATCGAGTGGTATCCGGACCGCGTGGAATACTTCGTAGACGGCGTCCGCTACCAGGAGATCAACACATGGTACACGACGCAAAGCGGGGCGCGGGTGCAGCAGCCAAAGCCGCTGGACCAGCCGTTCTACCTGATCCTCAATCTCGCCGTCGGCGGCACCTTTGACGGGAACCGCACGCCGTCGAGCACATCCGTTGGGAATATGTATGTCGACTATGTGCGTGTCTATCAATAAAAGTGGGTTGCCCCCGCAGCCCACAACCCGAATTTTTATTACCCAACGTGGGCTGCCACTGCAGCCCACAACCCAAATTCTTGTTTTTTGTTGCCGCGAAGCGGCAACAAGGTACTAATTGGGCGGGGTGAGGGCAAGACCGCCAAAGAGGCGGGCGCCGCCTGGCGGCACAAACTGCCAAGCAAGCGCGGTGAGAGAATCAAATTCTCACCGCGCTTCTCTCAGGGCGGAGGTGGCCGGATATCACAAAATTCGCGAAAGAGCTTGCGCCGGCGGCGCATATATGGTATACTAACGCAGGTTGCACCCGCAACCCACAATCCACACATCCGGCGGTCCGGCGGCCCCTGTGCCCTGCAGACAGGCAGGGTGGGCGGCCCGGAATGACGCCGGGTGGCGGCGCGGACGGGCCCGAGGCGGCCGGTTCGTAAACAACAAATCGAGGAGGAATACCATGGCAGTCGTATCCATGAAGCAGCTGCTTGAGGCCGGTGTCCACTTCGGGCACCAGACCAGGCGCTGGAACCCCAAGATGGCCCAGTTTATCTTTACCGAACGCAACGGCATCTATATCATCGACCTGCAGAAAACGGTGAAGAAGCTCGAAGAGGCCTATCGCTTTGTCCGCGAACTCTCCTCCGAGGGGGAAACGCTGCTCTTTGTCGGCACCAAGAAGCAGGCGCAGGAGGCCATCCGTGAGGAGGCCGAGCGGGTGAACATGTTCTTTGTCAACGCCCGCTGGCTTGGCGGGATGCTGACCAACTTCAAGACCATGCGCCGCCGCATCGACCGGCTCAACCAGATCAAAAAGATGCAGGAGGACGGCACCTTCGACATGCTGCCGAAGAAAGAAGTCATCAAACTGCACGGCGAGATCGAAAAATTGGAAAAATACCTCGGCGGCGTCAAGGAGATGCGCCGGCTGCCCGGCGCGCTGTTCATCATCGACCCGCGCAAGGAGCGCAACGCGATCGCCGAGGCGCACAAACTGGGTATCCCGGTGGTCGCCATTGTCGACACAAACTGCGACCCCGACGAGATCGACTACCCCATCCCCGGCAATGACGACGCCATCCGCGCCATCCGGCTGATTTCCCAGACCATGGCCAACGCCGTGTTGGAGGGCCGCCAGGGTGAACAGCTTGAGGCCCCCGGGCCGGAGAAACCGGCCGAACAGCCGGCCGCCGCGCCGGCGGAAAAGGCGGGGGCGTAACGAGAAAGGAGAGCGCGTACTATGGCTGCCTTTACAGCAAAAGATGTGCAGACGCTGCGTGAGACGACGGGCGTCGGCATGATGGATTGTAAAAAAGCGCTGACCGAGACAGAGGGCGACATGGAGAAGGCCGTTGCCTATCTGCGCGAGCGGGGGCTTGCCGCCGTGGCCAAGAAGGCGGGCCGCATTGCCGCCGACGGCGCCGTGAGCGCCGTGGTGTCCGACACAGGCGCGGCCGCGATCGTGGAGGTCAACTCCGAGACGGATTTCGCCGCGAACAGCGAGGCGTTCCAGTCGTTCGTCGCCGGTGTGGCCCATGTCATTGTGACCCAGAAGCCGGCTGACCTGCCGGCGCTGATGGCCTGCCGCTGCGACGGCGGGAGCACGGTGGAGGAGGCGTTGCGCGAGAAAGTGATGACGATTGGCGAAAACATCCAGATCCGCCGGTTCGACCTGATTGAGCAGCCGCTCAACCTGGTCTACATCCATATGGGCGGCAAGATCGGCGTACTTGTCAATCTGAAGGTCTCCGACGCCCTGAAAGACAACCCCAAGGTGGCGGAACTGGGCCGCGACATTGCGATGCAGGCGGCCGCCATGCGGCCGCTGTGGCTGGACACGGCGTCGGTCGACCCCGCTGTCCTCGCAGGCGAAAAGGAGATCTTTCTGGCGCAGGCCCTGGGCGAGGGGAAGCCGCAGGCGGTGGCCGAAAAGATGGTGGCCGGGCGGATCCATAAATACCACCAGGAGTTCTGTCTGTTGTCGCAGCCCTATGTAAAAGAGAACAAACTCACCGTAGAGCAGCACGTGGCGCAGGTGGCCAAAGAGCTGGGCGGGGAGATCGAAGTGACCCGTTTTGTCCGCTACGAAAAGGGCGAGGGGATCGAAAAAAGGCAGGACAATTTTGCCGACGAAGTGGCCGGCATGGTGAAATAATCGCGGCCATACGGCTTTGAGACAAGGGCGT
>JAIRML010000201.1 GCA_031258665.1 Oscillospiraceae bacterium
CTGCTTGCCGTTTGTCCCCGTGCTCGAGATGCTGGGCGGGTTGTCGCTGCCGTTGAACCAGATGAACATGGAGGTGTGGCTGCGCGCGTTGCGCATCTGCGAGTAGAGGGACTCAAAGGCGACGAAACGCTCGGCCTTCGACCACGCTCCGGGGCTCTGCCAGCGGTCGCAGCAGCACCAGCCCGTCATCAGCAGGATCCCATTCTCGTCGAGCAGGTCCAGGAGGTCATTGTCAAAGAACTTGCCCTCGTCTCTGATCATGTTCATGCCCATGTATTTGACATAGTCCACCACCGCCCGGTTGGTGGCGGCCGAGTGGCGCAGGAACAGGTCGGAGGCGCAGTACCCGCCGCCCTTCAGCAGGATAGGTCTGTGGTTCACATAGATCTGCAGCATGTTGGCCAGGCTGTTGTTGCTGATCGACGCGCCGTTTTGGTTGGCGTAGGGCGACACATTGACCTCCGCGCCGATTTCTCGCACCCCGAAGCGGTGGTGCAGACCGTCGCTGACGGCGCCGCCCACGCTGAACTGATAATCGACGGTGTAGAGGGGCTGGTCACCCGAGAGATAGGGCCACCAGAGCTGGGGATCGGCGAGATGGAGCTGCGGGAACTCGTCCGGCCGCAGCGCAATCTCCTGGTTGTAGGCGCCGGGCGCCACCTGGACGCCCGCCTTCGTCAGCGCCGTGACCACTTGCCCGGCGGGGTCACGGATGACGGCGCTCAGAGAACCGGTCAGCGGCGCCGCCGACATGTTGCTGACGTCCACATACAGGCTGAGATCCGCCGCGCTGTGGTCCTCCGCCACGGCGGAGGCCACGGCGGGGTTGTCAAGCCGAGCGGGCCCGGACGTGGTGACGGTGACTTCACCGGTGAGACCCATCATCGTGTCGGCTGGCTGTGGATTCCAGTCCACCCAATAATAGGTGAGATCGGTCGAATAGACGGGTTTTGTCACCTTCACCTTGATGTTGTTCGGCCGACCGTCCGCGTGGACACAGTCCGTGATATCCACGTCGTAGGTGCGCATCGTGCCTTTAAACAGCGCCTTGTACTCGTCAAAGACCAAGTCGTTCCGAAGGCTGCTGGCGGCGGGCGCCGCGCTGGTGATGTCTGTGAGTTCACTCACCACCGGCGGGGCATTTTTGAGTTCGTCCTCGCTTTTGATGTTGAGATTTTGGTTGTGGAGTTTCTGCCCGTTCACATAGACCTCGCCCGTGTAGCTGATCCCTTTAAACTGGATCGAAATCCGCTTGCCCGCCTCGGCGGCGGGGACGCTGAAATCGGTGCTGTACCACCAGGGCTGCGCAAAATCTGACGGCGGAATCTTCGACATGTTGTCGCTGTAAAAAACGTTCTTCTTGCCGTCGTTGTCCTCCGTAAAGATCGGGTCGTACACGCCGTTGTCAAGCAGATTCCCCAGCACCGTGCCGGGGACAACGGCGCTCTCCCACTGCTGCGTATCGTAGCCGGGAAGGGCCACCGCGGCATCCTCCGTGCCCTCCGTCGCGACAGCGGCGCCGAGTGTGGTGTTGGCCGCGACGGGAGCGATCTTCCAACTTGTCAATTGCAGCGTAAAAGCCGGCTCTGTCTTGACCACTGTCACCTGTGCCGATGCGGGCACTGGGAGCAGGGAAAATAGAAACAAGACACAAAAAACAACGCCGATTTTTCTTTTCATCATCTCAAATATTTCCTCCTCATCCCGTAAGGGTCCGATCCCCCGCCGCCGGCGGCGGGGCGCCTCAATTTGTCGCGTCTACTGCCACAGAGAAGTACAAAACCTTACCAAACTCTGTCGCTCGAATGCATTCCTTGGCCAGGGTCACCGCCGCCTCGCCCTCCAGACCTTCCACCTCAAATGTATAGTGAAGACCCGACCGGCGCAAGAAGGTGAAGGAGACGCCGCCCCGCACATAATTTGTGAGGATCTCTGTGATTTCTTTCCCTTTCATCGGGGTACTGACCGTTATTTTCAGAAGCTTCACCCCCTTTTGGGCAGGGCAAACCCCTCTGCCCGCGTTCATTATATTTTTGCAGTAAAATCATGTTTGACCTTCTTTTCGATGAAATCGGACAAAAATTTGCTGTAATTGTCCCTGTCTTCGTATTGCAAAGACGCAACCGGTTTGGATCTGTGCACAAAATCCACGGTAGAAATGATCAGATCGTATTGGTTCTCAGACAGCAACTCCAACTGAAACGGAAAATTCATCACATCGAGAATCTCAACCTGTTCATTTTCCTCCATAATATGTCGCTTCAGCGCCTCGCCGTAGGCGATGCCAGACGCGGTAAACAAAACGGCTCTTGTCCTGCGTTTTTCGCGTGCCTTTGAAAGCATAAAATGGAATGTAATGTTCTCCAGTTCTTCATCTGAAAACACCACTCCGCGCCCAAAAGACTGCTCCACAAGCCCTGTAATTTCACGCAGTGTATGCAGAATTTTTCGATCGTATTCCGGGCGATATTCTGCATCAATTCTGCTGATATGTATGTGACTCTTGATGCGGTATATAGATGTCTTTAGATGATGCAAGAGACCGAAATATAACAGTTTATCCCGTGTAAATGTCCCGCCGCAATTCTTCTGCACATGCTCAATAATACCCATCGTGAGGGCCTCAAAATGTTCGGTCGCCTCGCCGCCGTTTTCCAGATAGCTGCGCATAGCGTAGCCCATCAAATGCAAGCAGATATAAGCAATCTCCTGCGAGGGAAAGCGGATCTGATAGGCCTCCTCGATTCCACGGGCGATGAAGACAGCCGTCTCTAATACAGAAGCATATTCCTCCTCTTTTAGAACACATTCTTCTGTCTCATTTCCACCTTTTATGCGGGCAATACAGATGACCAGATGGGTGACCAATGTGGTAAAATACTCGCCGGTCAAAAAGAAATCGTATTTTTTCTCCGCATCCTCCAGCAAGATCACCAGGGGCACAATATCGATGTTCGGATACAGCGATTTCAGCTTCACCACCAGGCTGTCCTGCAGCCGCCCGGAGAGGGTCGAGTGGGATTTGACCGGTATACCGGACTGGTTCGGCCTGTAGATGTCGAAGAAGGCTGAAATGGCGTTTCGTTTGGCCGCCTCCCCGCCCGAGATCCCGATCCCCATACGCTGGAGCTTGTAGAGCTGCAAGTTGAACGTCTTCAGCCAATTGTCGATCCACTCCATGTCCCGCAAGATGACGGAGCGGCTTGTGTAAAAGTGGTCCGCCAAAAATCCGATTGTCAGTTCACTGCTCGAAAAGAGCAGCAGGTTCAGCTCTTTGATCCGCCGTTTCGTGTCGTCCGCCTCGTAGGCTCTCTGGTCGGAAAAGGCCTTGATGAGCTCGGTGCGGCGGTCGCCGTCCACCTCGATCTTGATGCCGCTGCCGGGTTTTTTGATGACCCTCACCGCGCCGTCGTACGCGTTTTCGGCCAGCCATTCCTCCAATTTTTTGACATGATTTTGTACAGAACGGCTTGTGACTTCGCACTTTCCGGCCAAAAAATCCAGTGTCAGAAAGTCGCTGGCCCTCAGGAGCTCCCGCGCCAAGGTCCTGACTTTTGACTCAACCCTGTTCACTCTCTCACACCCCTGCCATCACCGCTCTGCCACCTTTGTCCCCGCAAAAAAGTCTACCCCCGCCCGATATTCCGGATTGGCAAAGATGGACAGGCACGAAACCAAGAAGGGGATCCCCTGCAGAAAATACAAAAACGCCACCTTCACCACGCTGCGGAGGATGCCCCGCGGCACACAGGCCCACGACCAGCCCTCGCGTTTGCGCGAGATGATCTGAAGCCGGCAGATCAGCTTTCCGGGGGTGGAACCCCGGAGAACCAAAAGGGAGAGTACCTCATACGCGAACCAGATCAGCAGCGAATACCCGTACGCGCGGCCAAACAGCGCAAACACCACATTCGCCGCCGCCTGCGCCTCCGGGGTGCCCTGCACGGCGTTCAGCCGGTCCATGCTCACCTTGACCGCCCCATAGTCCGGGGCGCCGGTCAGGCGATAGGCGATGTACAGCAGAGAAAGCACCATCGCCGCATCGATGACAAAAGCCAGCAGCCGCCTCAATTTGTGGCTTTTCAGGCCGACGAGGCCCACGCTTGCCGTGTTGCCCATGCGCTCATCTCCATATACCAGCGCCTTGCTGTCGAAGCGGCGCCGCCGTGTCCGCCTCCCCCGCCTCCCCTCCCCCGGATGGCCCGGAGAAAATCAAGGTTTCACAAGATTAATTATTCAAGTGCCTCCCCTCCCCCGGATGGCCCGGAGGGAGGGGGGGGGCGGAGCGCGGTCTGATTCACTGATTTTGCTTTTAGGCCGCCGCCTCTTGGGCCTCGATCCTGTAGTTTCTGTCGTCCCAGATCTTGATAAACGGCAGCCAGATCAGGAAGGCCACCGCGAAGGACAGGATCTGTGCGATCACCCCCATGACACTCTGCGTCATGAGGAACCCGCTGATGAGGAAGGGCGTTGTCCAGGGCACCATATAATTGCAGTATGGGAAGAGGCCGATGGCCGTTCCGATGTACTGGAGCGTCATGACAACCGTCGGCGCCGCGATGTATGGGATCATCAGGAAGGGGTTCAGCACCACCGGAAGGCCAAAGGTGACCGGCTCGTTGATGTTGAACAGCCCGGGGATGATCCCGATGCGGCCGACCTGCTTGAGCAATTTGGACTTGGCGAAGACCAACATGTACACAACCACGGGCAGTGTCGCGCCGGAGCCGCCGATCCAGACACCGTTTTCGTAGAAGGGCTGCGTCAGGATGTGGTGGGCCCCGTTCAGGTTCTCCTGCAGGTTCACAATCCACATGGGCTCAAAGATGGGGAAGATGATGATCGAGGAGCCGTGGAGACCCAAAGACCAGAGGAAATGCTCCACGAGCACCGCCGCCAGTGTCCCCACGTAGGATGTGCCAAACCCCCTGAGCGGGATGGAGATGACGTCGGACATGAACTGCGGGAAACTCCCCCAAGGCGTGAGCGCGAAGAGGCCGTGGATGACAAGGAACGCCAGCATGATCACAATGCCGGGCAGCAGCGCCGTAAATTGCCGCGCCACGGCCGAGGGCACCGACTTGGGCAGGTTGATGACGAACTTCTTTTGCACGAGAAGCCGGTACATCTCGCCAACGAGCAGCGCCGTGACGAGCGCTGTGAACAAAAATTCCGCGGTGAATGTACTGGCCATCCAGGCGTCCACGCTCTCCCCGCCGATGGTGGCGCTCTGGATCACGTTGACGATGAAGAACGCCGAAAGAGCAATCATGCCCGCGGGCGTTCCGTCGAGCCCATAGCTGCCCACCAGGGAGGATGTCACGCCGTAACAGGCCACCAGGGCCACGATGCCGTAGGTGGCGTTCATGATGATCCCTTCAAAGGCGTTCCAATTTTCACCGAATGTGCGGGCCATGAAATTCAGATAGGCCTCCGAGGGGAACTCCGCGATGATCATGGAGAAGGCGCCCAAAATGAGCAGCGGCATGATCATCACGATGCCGTCTCTAAGGGCCAGCAAATGCCTCTGTGTGCCGATTCTGGCCGCGATGGGCAGGAATTTTTCTTCCATAAAGCTGCTTGCGCTCTTTTCTCCAGACACTGCACTGCCTCCTGTCGTATTGGATTCGGGCGCCCGCCGCCCGGGCGGATCACGGGGCGCTCTGGGCCGCTTCCCACTGCGTGAGGCACGCCGCAAGAATCTTTTCTCCCCTCAGCAGCCCATAGTCGCTGATGTCGATGTTGCCGATGACGGGGATGCTGTCCGCGTACTTCTCTTTGAACTTTGGCAGCATATGCCGGATCTGGGGGCTGAAAAGCAAGATATCCGTTTGCGCCAGGCGGCTGTCCGCGCTTTGGAACGGCAGTGCGTCGATGTCGACATCCACCCCACGCGCTTTGGCCGCTTCCCTCATGTTGTCGACCAACATGCTGGTCGACATGCCCAGACTGCACAGCAACGTGATTGTGAGCAATCCATCACCCTCCTTCCTTGCCAGTCAGTGTTTGGTACAGGACAACGAACTCTTCCGCCAGCTCCCGCATCAGGAGCGCGCCGTTTAGGTGGTCCTGCGCGTGTACCATGAGCAGACTCACGGCCTCACCCCGGCCCTCGACCTCGCTGCGGATCAGGTCGGTCTGCTGGTCGTGGGCACTGACCATGGCGTGGCGCGCCCTCTCGATGCAGGCGTACGCGTCCTCAAACCGCCCCTCTTTGGCGCGGGCAATCGCCTCCATGGAATGGCTTTTGGAATCTCCGGCGCTGGCGATCAGCGACATGGCCAACTCCAATGAACTACTCATCGCACCCTCCTCACCAACATGGGTTGCCCTTGCCATCCGCAACCCAGATTCTTACAACTTGTTGAAAAACTTTGTTTTTCAACAACACGGGGGTTGGATCGAGGCGCTGAGACGCCTCGCGGGGTGCAGTTTGCGGAAATGAATTCCGCAAACCGCGGATAGGATCCGTCTCCAAAAAGTTCTTGTTTTTTGCTGCCGCTTCGCGGCAGCAAAGCACTATTTTTCACCGAATTTCTCGGCAAACAACTGACGGAGAGACGCGCAGGCGTCCGCCTCATCCCCGCCTTCAATCGTAAGCGACAACAGTTCCCCGCACTTGACATTCAGGAGCATCACATTCAAAACATTTTTCAGGCTCAGCTTTTTGCCGTCTCTGTCGGCCTCGATGCGGCTGGTAAACCCCTGACAGCACCGGGTGATCTTGCTGGCCACCCGCGCGTGGATCCCCAGCTCATTTCTGACTTCCAACTGCACATTCAACATGATTCCCAATCCTCATCTTCTTTTGATCCTCTTTTGTCTTTTCATGCAGGTATCGGGCCACGTCTTCGGCGCTCTCCATGGTCAGCACGGTTTCGAGGTCCCGTTTTGCCCGGGCCGCGTCGGTCTCGCAGATGACTTTCCGCACAAGGGGGAGCGTCGGGATGCTCACGCTGAGTCCGCTCACGCCCATGGCGATCCACAGCGGGATCAGCTCCGGCGTCTCGCCGGCTTGGCCGCAGATCTCCACCTCAATGCCGCGCGCGCAGGCGGCGGCGCACACATGTTCCACACACCGGAGCAGGGCCGGGTGAAAGCTGTTGTTGAGATGGGCCACCTTCTTGTTGCTGCGGTCCGCCGCAAACAGATACTGAGTGAGGTCGTTGGTACCGATGCTGAAGAAATCCACATGCCGGGCGAAGGCCTCGGCCATCAGCGCGACCGAGGGGACCTCCACCATCATACCGATCGGGATCTTGCGGGGCACGGCCCCCTGCGCGGCAAGCTCGCGCTCCACATGTTCGACGATACGCCGGGCCCGCAGCAACTCGTCCACAGTGGCGATCATGGGAAACATGACGCGGACATCCCCCGCGTCGGCCGCCATCAAAATGGCGGCGATTTGCTCCTCAAACAGCGCCGGATGGTCCAGGCAGTAGCGAATGGCCCGATACCCCAAAAAGGGGTTCTCCTCCGGCTCAATCCCGAGGTATTCGATGTGCTTGTCGCCGCCCACATCGAGGGTGCGCACCACGAGAGGGCGGCCGCCCAGCGCTTTCGCGATCCCGGCGTACACGCCGTACTGCGCCTCCCGCGAGGGCGTCTTTTCAAAAGTCATATACAAGAGCTCCGTCCGCAGCAGGCCGACCCCCTCCCCGCCGTGCGCCAGCAGGGGCCCCGTCTCCGCCTGGGAACTGATGTTGGCGTAAACGCCGACGCGCCGGCCGTCCAGCGTCACAGGTTCCCGCTCAATGTAGTCGCGCAGGAGAGCCCTGTCTCTTTCGCGCGCGGCGCGTTTGGCCTGGTAGCGCCGCACCTGCTCGTCGGAGGGTTCCACGATCACCTCCCCCGTCGCGCCGTCCATGATCACCGTCTCATTCCCGCACAAGCCGGCCATGAGACCGCTGAGGCCGATGACACAGGGGATACTGAGTGACCGCGCCAAGATGATGGAATGGGACGACGCGCCGCCGTTTTCCAGCAGGATCCCCTTGACCCAGGCGTTTTCCATCTCGGCCACCTGACTGGGCGTCAAGTCGCTGGCCGCCACAATCACTTCCCGGTCCAGCGCCGTGAGGTCCGCCCGGCCGCCCAACGCGTCAAGCAATCTCTTTTGGATGTCCAAGATGTCGATGCACCGCTGCTTCAGGTAATCGTTGTCCATGTGACGGAAAAATTCGGCATATTCCGTGCAGGTGACCCGCACGGCCGCCTCACTGCCCTGCCCGGCCTCGATCCCGCCGCGGATCTTACCGAGGAAGTCGTCATCTTCCAAGATCAGGATCTGGTATTCCAAGATACCGGCCGCCTCTTCGCCGGCGTCCCGCTTGATCTTCAAGACAATCTGTTCCAGCTGCACCTGGGACAGACGCACCGCCTCGGCAAACCGGGCATGCTCCGCCCTCGCATCCGAGGGTGCCGGGAGCCCCATCTCTCCGGGCTGGGTGACAAAAACGAAGACTTTTTGAATGGCAATCCCGTCCACGACGCCTGCGCCGATCAAAAATTTGTCCTCCTTCCCTGGGTCGTACCACCATTGGTCCGCCTCTGAACGACAACACCGGCGCCGCCGCCCGGCGCCCAACAGATGGATCTGTCTCAACACATCGTTTAAATGTATAGAAACGTCTATATTTGCAATCATTATATAGGCACCCTCACAATTTGTCCATTCTGTTATAATTCTATTTTCTTCTACAAGATGCGGAAAAATCTTTTTTTTGGCTGCGCGCCGCCATTGTTGAAAAACCGGAGGGCCGAAGGACCCTTGACTTACCTGTCAAATGCTTCGATATTACAGTGGGCACCAAAAACTTTGTGCCCCGCGCCGCGTCGGGTCTCACCCGACTGCCTGCTGGAAAGGATGAAACATCTCATGAAGACGATCAGTTTTCGGTTGGTTATGACCGTACTCATCATCTGCGTCGTAGGAATGGGCACCATTGCCGCCGTGAGCAGCATATTGGCGTCTGGCGCCCTGCTCGAACAGTCTCTGGAGAGGATACAAAAGACAACCGCGGGCGAGAGCGCGCGCATTGACGGCTGGATAGAGGGGCAAAAGCGATACATGGCCGCCCTCGCCACCGACTTCGCGTATCTGCCAGACGCCTCCTCCGAACAGCTTTCGGCGGCGCTGGCGGCCCATTTTCGCGAAAACGAGCAATTTTCTGAAGTATACATAGGGTACCCGGACGGCACCGGGGATTTTTCCAGCGGCTGGATGCCCGATTATGAGGGCGGCTGGGCCTCTTATAAGCGGGGCTGGTACATCGGCGCGACCCAAAACACCGGAGAGGTGTTTATCACCACGCCGTACACAGACTCCATCACCGGAAACCTCTGCGTGGCGGTTTCCAAAGCGGTGGTCGGCGACGGCGGGCTGGTGGGCGTCATGTCGGCGGACATCTTCATCGACGTGTTGCAGGAGATCGTGTCCTCCACCACCGTCGGGCAGGACAGCTACGCCTTCCTGACGGACGCGTCGGGAAGTATCTTGATCCACCCCAATGCGGCGTACGGGCCGGATGAGAACGACAATTTTCAAAGTTTCGCCCTCATAGAAAATGGGATCTACGCCGGACTCTGGAAAGAGACGGCCCGGAACGGGGCCCCGGTTCAGGCGCGGGGCGCGGATGGGATCTCGCGCTACTACACCGCGTGCACCATCCCGGCCGTGGGGTGGAAACTGTACACGGCGATCCCCTCCCACGTCGTTCACGCGCCGATCCGCCGCCAGATCACCATGGCGGCCATACTGTTCGTGCTGGCGCTGGCGGGCGCGGCGGCGCTCATCCATCTCACAGTCAGACGAATCATCGTATCCCCCATCCACGAGGTGACAGAGGCGGCCCGCCTGCTGGCGCAGGGGGACACGGACATCACCCTCTCGGACGGACACGAGGGAGAAATCGGGCGTCTCATGAACTCATTTGGTGAGATGGCGACTCTGACGCGGCGGCAAGTGAGCGCCCTGAAACAGATCGCCGCCGGCGATTTGAGTGTGGAGATCACACCGCGCGGCGAACGGGATCAGATGGGCGCCGCGATCTCGCAGATGCTGGACGAGCTGAACGAACTCTTCTCCGGCATACGAAACAATGCGGATCAAGTGGCGCGCGGGTCCAACCAGATCGCGGACGGCGCGCAGTCCCTCGCGCAGGGCTCCACGCAGCAGGCGGCCTCCGTCGAGCAGCTTTCGAACTCTGTCAACGAGATCGCGCACAAGACACAGGAAAACGCGCAAAAGGCCTCAAAGGCCTCCGCGCTGTCGGACAGTATCCGGACCAATGCCCAAAAGGGCACGGAACAGATGAATCAAATGATGCAGGCCGTCCAAGAGATCGGCGAGGCGTCTCAAAACATCAGCCGCGTCATCAAGGTCATCGACGACATCGCCTTCCAGACCAACATCCTCGCGCTGAACGCCGCCGTGGAAGCCGCGCGCGCGGGGCAGCACGGCAAGGGGTTTGCCGTGGTGGCCGAGGAGGTTCGCAGCCTGGCCGCCAAGAGCGCGGAGGCCGCCAA
>JAIRML010000257.1 GCA_031258665.1 Oscillospiraceae bacterium
CGGCGTCCCGTCGTAGACGACCACGGCCGGCTCGGGGTCATCGCCGATCCACAGCGTGATCTTGGTGTCGAACAGGCGCGCGCGCACCGCCACGCCGCTGCCGGCCGCCGCCGCCGCGCCGAGCGTCTCGGCGCCCCGCTTGAGAACAATCTGGCCGTCCTCATAGGCGATCGTGTATACGCCGCCGCGCACGGTGAACGACTGCCCCGGCGACACGGCCGTCTCGACGGCGTAGTTTGTGTCATCCGTCGTGTAGCTGCCGGCGGCGTACGCGTCCGCCGGGTTGATCATGAGTGTCGGCACGACGGCCCAGCGCCCGTTGGTCTCGCCGTAAACGCGCAGACCATTTTTGTGTTCGGCGTCGCTCTTGACGCCGTACGTGACGGACAGCGTTTTGTTGGCCGTCAGCTCCGCCTTCAGCGTATTGATCAGCGCGTCGGACAGGCTGAGGTTCACCAGATAGCCGAAGTTGCCGGCGCTGGCGCCGCTCACAAACGCGCCCAGCGCCTGGGTGCCGCGTGTGTCGCGCGGGTTGTCGGGGATGAACAATGTCCCGACCTCGTGGCCGTTTACAGATACGGTCAGGTCGGAGGGCGCCTCATGGCCCTTGGCGGTCTGCGAGCCGTCGGAATGGGTCGTGGGGAGATATCTGTCTTGCACCGCAGTGGCGGGTTTGATCGACGAGATCTCCGCAAACAGGCGGATGTGCTCCAGATCGGCCGGATCGAAATCCGCCGGCACGGTGAAGTTGTACACCGCCTGCCCGCTGCCGCTTGTGTTGGTAAACGTGTTGGACGCCGCCGTCGGCTGGCGCAGGACATAGGACGTCTCATCCAGGATCTCGGTCGAGGTGCTGGAACCGGCCGGCCTTACGATGACATTTTGGAAGTTCTTGGCCAGCTTGTTGCCGGCGCTGTCCTCGATCCAGACCGTGAGTGTCCCCACACAGCGCACGGAGGGCAGCGTGAAGGCCACGGCCTGCTTTTTCTGTACGTAAGGGGTGTAGTCGATGGGCGAGGACCCGGACGCGCCGGTCGTGATGTTGTTGCCGAACACATCCGTCGCGTCGAACCGCCACTTGAGCGTCGCGCCCGGGTAGCTGTTGCCGCTCCAGTTCATGGCGACGATGTTGCGCGCATAGGTCGTCCCGGGCACCGCGACGGTGTTGGGGTTGCCGTCGACCCCCACGTAGTTGGGCTGGTTGAGGTCGGCTATGCTCATGTCGCCGCCCCAGGCGACCTCCTCATACCCCATGATCTTGTCGTCGCGCTCCCATGTGAGAATGCCGTTGCGCTCATTCTCAATGTCGTGCGGCTCGGTGTATACATATCCCTGGTGTTTGATCTGCTGGCGCAAAATGTCCGTGTAATACTTGAAGCACCACGATATGTCGTAATCCCAGTCGCCGTAGCCGACGCTGCCGTACTCGCTGTTCAGCACGGGCTGGCCCGTCTGCGTAAAGCCGCTGCGGTAGTTGTTTGTCGAGCCGGGGTACGCGCCGTTCTCGCGGCCGGTGACAACGCCGTTGACGCTGCTGTAGCCCTTGGAGTAGTCGTGCCACGTGTTGATGTCGGTGGGGTTCAGGTGGTCGTTGTTGCAGGGGCTCATGTCTTCCACGATCTTGCCCGGGCTCACCTCTTTGATGTGGAAGTAGAGAGCCGCCAGCCAATTGTTCTCGTTTTGCGCGTTGATGCTGGTATTGGCCGCCAGCGTTCTGGTGGAGGTTGTGTTGTAGTTGTACGTGTGCGCCTCGGCCAGCTTGGCGGGGTGGGTGTTCGCCGTCGCCGCGGCCGAACCTCTGCTGATGCCCCATGTCTCATTGAAGAGCATGACGGCGATGACGGAGGGCCGGTTGTAGTCGCGGCGCAATACGCCGTCCAAGCAGTCGAGATAGATGTCGCGCCCGGGCGCGTATGTGTCGCCGCTCGCATATTGGCCGACCATCATGGCGTTGGCGTGGGGCATGTCCTGCCACACAAAGAACCCCAGCTTGTCCGCCCATGTGTACTCAATCGGGTCCTCAACCTTCAGGTGTTTGCGGATCATGTTGAAGCCGCGGTCCTTCATGGCCTCGATGTCGTACCGCAGCGCCGCCTCCGACGCGGCCGTATAGAGGCCCTCGATCCAGAAGCCCTGGTCGAGCAGCCCCGACAGGTATACGGGCCTGCCGTTGATGTTGATGTAGGAATAATTCCGGTTGCTCGCGTCCTGGCCCTGCACCCTGATGTCCACTTCGCGCTGACCGAAATACAGGCTGGCGGTGTCCACAATCTGGCCGCCGATTTTCAGCGTGGCCGTCCCATAGTACAGGTTGGGGTCCACGTCATCCCAAAGCTTCTGGTTGGGGATCGGGATGGTCAGAGCGCCGATGTACTCGGTGACCTCACCCGCCGGGACGCCGGGGATCGTGACGGAGCCGGAGATGGGATCGCCGGTGACGTCGTCCGTGTTCGTCGCCACATTGTACTTCTTGGGCGTAAAGGCAAAGTCCACGGTGACGTCCGCGGCCGCGCCGTACTTGTTGTTGATCTCCACGTCGAGAACCACGCTGCCGTCCGCCGCGCCGCTGTTCACTTTCGGGTTGGCGTGCACGTAGCCCAGAGAGGTCTTCCCGCGCGATTCGAGGATCACCGACTGCCATATGCCGCCGGTCTGGGTGTAGCCGCACGGCGCTTCGCGGCCCTGTTTGCCCACAAGGGCGACGTAACTGTGCTGGCCGTATATCGCCTTGTCCTCCACCCAGACGGTCAGTTCGTTCTCTTCGCCCGGGGCCTTGAGATACTCGGTGAGGTTGAACTCGATGGGCGTGTAGCCGCCGCGGTGGCCGCTGATGTATTCGCCAAAATAATACTGCGGCGTGTCGAGCTGCACCTCATGGCCGTTGATGAACACGCGGGCCCAGTTGTCGACCGCGCCGAAATAGACATACACCTGCTTGCCGTTGGCGGTCCAGCTTTCGTCGACGACAAATGTCTTCCGGTACCACGCCTCGCCGCGGTACCCGCTGTTGGTGACGCCGCTCAGCTCGGTCGTCCAGCCAAACGGCACGTTGATCTTCTGCGTAAAGTCGTGGTTCTCCTGCCAACCCTCCCGCAAGCCGTCTCCGGCGGGGTCGTAGTTGAAATCCCACCAGCCGTTGAGATTCAGCCACTGCTCACGCTTCCAGTCCGGGCGCGGGTGTTCCGGGCGCTCGGTCAGCTGCCCGCCGGCCACCGAGACGAAGAACTCCTCCGGCGAAGGCACTTCAAAGCCGCCGCCCGCGATCAATATCTTATACATGCCGGCCCCCAGCCCCGCGGGCACCGCAACGGTGACAGAGGTGTCCGTGCCGCTCGTGAGGGTCAGCGGAGATACGTCTTTGCCGCTGGACGTCGTCAGACGGGCGGTGACGCCGCCCAGGCCGGCGCCGCGCAGCACGATGGACCCGCCGGTGTCGCCCGCGTCAAGGTCCAGCTGGGCGCCGCTGACATCCATCTCGCTCAGTCTCGGGCCCGTGTATGTCTCCGGAAGATAGAGCGCCGACGCCGGCACCAGCCTCTCGCCCATACCCTGGTCGTTTCTCCAGACA
>JAIRML010000273.1 GCA_031258665.1 Oscillospiraceae bacterium
GGTTTTTCCACCTGCCTGATCCCCCGTCAGGGGACACAAAAACTCCAGGCCCCGGAGGGTCTGGAGGTCATCCGCGCGCGCCACATCCAGGAAGCCCTGCTGGCGGCGCTGTGAGTTTAATGTGAGTCCCCATCGCGCAGTCACTTTGCGGTGTTTCCGCCCTTGCGCGCCGCCGCCGGAACAGCCTTGGCGGCATGTTCCGGCGGCGGCAAAGTGCTATCAATAAAAACCGGAGGGGCTCTGGTTGAGATTGATCATGATGCTCTTCATCTGGGTGTAGTGCTCAAGGATCACTTTGTCCGTCTCGCGCCCAATGCCGGACTTCTTGTAGCCGCCAAACGGCGCGCCGGCCGGGACCGCGTTGTACATATTGACCCACATGCGCCCTGTCTCCACCGACCGGGCCACGCGGATCGCACGGTTGATGTCCTGCGTCCAGACGCCGCCGGCCAGGCCGTAGATCGACTCATTGGCCAGCCTGATGACTTCGTCTTCGTCTTTGAACTTGATGACCACAGCCACCGGGCCGAAGATCTCCTCCTGTGCCACCCGCATGTCGTTTGTGGCGTCCGCAAGCAGCGTGGGCCGGACAAAGAAACCCTTGCCGAACGCGCCGTCCGTGACCCTGAAGCCGCCCGCCGCCACGCGGGCGCCCTCCCGCTTGCCAAGCTCAATGTAGTTCAGCACGTCGTGCATGTGGGATTCATAGATCAGCGACCCCATCTGCGTCTGCGGGTCGAACGGGTCGCCCACATTGATCTTGTCGAACGCCTCGGCCGCTTTGGCAACGAATTCGTCGTAGATGCCCTCCTGCACAAACACGCGCGACCCGGCGGCGCACACCTGCCCCTGGTTGAACAGGATGCCCATCTGTAAGCCGTCCAGCGCAATGTCCATGTTGCAGTCGTCGAAGAAGATGTTCGCCGACTTCCCGCCCAGCTCCAGCGTGGCCGGGATCAGCTTGTCCGCCGCTGCGGACGCCACGGTGCCCCCGACGTCGGTGGAGCCCGTAAAGGCAAATTTTGAAAACCCTTCGTGCGCCAGCATGCTGTTCCCGGAACGGGAACCGGACCCGGTGATCACATTGAACACGCCGGGCGGCAACACGTCTTGAATGAGCTCCGCCAGTACGAGCAGGCTGAGCGAAGTGTGGCTCGACGGCTTAAACACCGTGCAACAGCCGCTGGCCAGCACCGGCGCCAACTTCCAGGACCCGATGAGCAGCGGGAAGTTCCAGGGCACAATCTGACCGACGACGCCGATGGGCTCCTGCAAAACAAGGCTCAGTGTGTTCTCGTCCAACATCTTGGCCCGGCCGTCCTCCACGCGGATCGCCCCCGCGAAATAGCGGAAATGGTCCGCCGAAACCGGCACGTCGATGTTCATCGTTTCGCGGATTGGTTTGCCGTTGTCCGCCGTCTCCACGGCCGCGAGCAGATCCCGGTTTTCGTCGATGATCGCGGCAATCTTGTTTAAGATGGCCATGCGTTCCGCGGGCGCCGTCTTCTTCCACGCGGGAAACGCCGCCCACGCCGCCCGGACGGCCTCGTCCACATCGGCGCTTGTCGCCTGCGCGCAAGTTGTCAGCTTCTCACCGGTGGCCGGGGCGTAGACGTCAAACGTCGCGCCGTCCGACGCGTCTTTCCATTTGCCGTTGATAAAGAGCTGGTAACGCTCTTTGTAGGTTGGTTTCATGTGTATCCTTCCTCCCCCCGCCTGTGCGGGCCCTTGTTGATGATTTTGGTGATTTCACCGGCTCTGCGCACGGTTTTCTTTGCGCAGACGCCGCGCCTCGGCCCTGGCCTGCTGTTTGCGTTCCCGCGGCCGCTGGATGTGTGTGATGTAGTAAAATTCGTTTTCCGTCGCCATCACCTTCTCCAGACTCATGCTCTTAAACACCGGGACTTTCATGTGGAGCTTGATCCAGGCAACGGCGTACACGCTCAGCACCGCGAAAGCGACGCCCGCCAAAATCCAGATCCGCCGGCTGGTTTCGATGTCCGGGGCAATGTTGAGCAGCATATAGACCGCGCCGCCGATCCCGAGGACATTGAAGACGAGCGGAACCCGAAAGCTGCGCGGCGCATTGGGCAGCCTGCGTCTCAACACCAGTACGTTGATGTGCATGAGCACATAAGAGATCATCCAAAAAATGGAGCCCGTGAGGATCAGAAACATGATCTCGTCGGCCGTGGTCAGCCCCGTGGCCTGGATCGCGCAGATCGCGCCGCCGAAGATCAGCACGCCCCACACAGGCGCCCCTTTTTTGTTGGTCTTTTGAAAGAGGCCCGGCAAGATGTTGATCTTGGCCATGCCGTAGCAGATCTTGGCCAGGCTGTTCAGCACCGAATTCAGCGTGCTCACCGTCGCCAGCACCGCGACAACGCCCATCCATATTTTTCCAAATTCGCCGAGCATGTTCATGCCATAGAGGATGTGCGGCGCGTTGGAGGCGGCGAGGTCACCCCACTGGGTGTAATTGTGGAAGCCCAGTACCATGACGATCTGCAATACACAGATGATGCCAAGGCTGAGGAACATGCTGATGGGAACATGTTTTCGTGGATTCTTCATATCGGTCGCGATGGGGACGATGAACTCCACCCCGATGAAGAGCCAGAACGCCATGGCGGTCAGGGGCAAGATCGCGCCCAAGTCCCCGGTGACGGAGAGCGGCTGCTCCACCTTGACGCCCGTGCCCAGCCCGAAGGCGCCGATCAACCCCATCACGGCCATGGAACCGATCAGGAGCCCCGCGACGGTGTTTTGGATCTTGGCGAACACATCGATGCCGTTTAGACTCGCGATGATGAGCGCGATGGTCACGGCAATGCCCACCAATGTGGGCGAGATGGGCAGACCGGTGATCTCGACGACGGCGAGCCCCAGCATCGCGGCCTCCACGCTGGCGGGCATGCTGTTGCAAAAGAGATATCCGCCCACCATGGAGACGATCGTTGGGAAGGGCCCGAGCCCCGCGAGCGTGTACTGCGCGAGCCCGCCCGTCAGGTTGGGCATCAGCGCGCTGAGCTCACACAGCGAGGCGGCCGTCATCATGTTCAGGGCGCAGGCGACGACCATGGGGAGGATGAACGCCACACCCAGCGCGCCGGACCCCTGCCCCAACGTCATGAGACAGCTTGTGGCCACAATCAGGCCGACGCCGGTGGACACGGCACTGCCAAGTCCCAGTTTTGCTTGGTTTCGCATGGACAATTCCCCCTTCCCCGCCCGCCCCGGGCCCTGCGGCCCGGGGTGGCGGCTGTTGGCGCGGCCAAGCGGGGCGGCCGGCTCGGGCATGGCGTCACCGCTGCAAGGCCTCCAGACCCTCTTCACCGGTTCGGACACGAATGACGTTGCTGATCTCCGAGACGAAGATCTTGCCGTCGCCAATGTGGCCTGTGTATAGTTCCTGCTTGACGATCTCAATGATCTTCTTTGTCAGGTCCTCCGTGGTGATGATGGTGATGAGCTGCTTGGGGCGCAGCTCCATCTCCTCGTACTCCTCCCGGGCGTGCTCCGGCGTCCCTTTCTGCACGCCGCAGCCCAGTACCTGCATCACGGTCATGCCCGTCACGCCGACTTTGCTCAAAGCTGCCTTCAGTTCGTTGAATTTGGAAAGGCTGGTGATGATCTCGATGCGTGAAAGTTTCACGAAGGTCCCTCCTCCCACCGAATTGTTTTTCGAGGCGCCGCGGGCGGCGTTTTACCCGGCGTTCCGCCCGGTGTGCGCCAGCGCGGACTGGATGCACTTCTCGAAGCTCTCCAGCGTGTAGTTGATCTCCTCCAGGGTGACAGTGAGCGGCGGCAGGAAGCGGAACACAGCCGGGTTGTTCAGCGTGTGGTTCACTTGGATGCGGTAGACCTCCACCAAGTCGTTGTTGATGGGGTCCGCAAAGTAGTCCCCATAACCCTCTTTGTATACGTCGGGGATCTCGTAGGTCTCGAGCCCGATCATCAAGCCCTTGCCGCGGACCTCTTTGATGATGGTCGGGTACTTTTCCTGCAAGGTCTTCAGCCGGCCGATGAAGTACGCGCCCTTTTCAGCCGCCGCCTCGATCAGGTTGTTTTCCAAGATAAATTCCAGCGAGGCGATGCCCGCCGTGGCGCTGAGACCGTTTTCTTGGTATGTCGCGGTGTGGTGCCAGCAGGTTTCCACACTGCCGTAAGCCGCCTCGTAGAGCTCCTCGGTGCAGATGAATCCGCCGAACGGAACGAGGCCGCCGGAGAACCCTTTGGCAAACACGAGGCAGTCGGGCACAACGTTCTCGTGGTCCACGGCCCACATCTTCCCCGTGCGCGCGCAGCCCGCCTGAATCTCATCCACCACCATGAGGGTGTCATACTTCGTACAGAGCGCGCGGACTTTGGTGAGATATCCCTCCGGCGGAACGATGATGCCGCCCTCGCCCTGGATCGGTTCGAGGAAAAACGCGCTGTAGACGCCGCGCGCCAGCGCCGCTTCGAGGGCGTCGGCGTCGGCGTAGGGTACCCAGTCCACCGACTCCATCAGCGGGTGCTGGTACATCCGCCACTTCTCTTTGCCGCCGACAGAGACCGCGCCGGTGGTCTTGCCGTGGAAGGCGCCCTCGCAGGAGAGGATGCGCGTCCGCTCGGGCTTGCCGCGGGTGGCGAGCTTCACCAGTTTGATGACGCTCTCGATGGCCTCCGCGCCGCCGGTCGCCGTGCCCATCTTGGTCAGCCGCCCACCCGGAGAGACCAGCGCCATGTTGTGGGCAAACGCGGCCGCGATGCTGTGGTACGCGATCGCGCCCATCAGGTACTGTTTGCTCCGAAACGCTTTTTCGAGCTCGTTCCAGATGAACTCGTTGTTGTTGCCCACGCTGGCCACACCGACGGCGCCGATCATGTCCAGATGTTCTTTGCCCTCATGGTCTGTGAACTTGGTGCCGTCGGCTTTGATGAAGTACTTGCAGCCGCCGCTGAGGGTGCGCTCCCGGTTCAGGTGTTTCAGCTGAAGATCGCGCGTTGTCTCGTAGTCCATGGAGATCGCGTCATCCACCGTATAGAACCCCTTGATTTGCTCTTTTGCGCTGGCCATGTTGTCATTCCCCCTGTTTTTAAAAATAAAATGTCACAAAGGCGCGCTCATACAAAGAGGCACGCCTTTGTGACCCATATGTAACGTCTGTACTGTAGCACACCGCCGCAGGGCAAAACTAGGAAGAACCAGAACTCGACACCCCGGCAGTTCGATTTTTGTGCAAAGGCGACAGCGCGCTGTGCCCCGCGGCGGCGCCTTTGCGTATTGCCCGCCCCGCTGTGCGGGTCGCCGGCCTCCCCGGGGGCCGCGCGGGGAGCGAGGGCGAATATAACCAAGATATTGCAGGGATTTATAGACAATCTGCGTATAGGCAGCCCCACCATGCCCCTGTATAATGAAGAGAGACAGACAAACGGGCCCGGCCTCTGCGGGCGTCGGAGGGGAAAGCCATGGATCTTCGGTCGGTGTTCACCAAGGTATACACGATCCAACCCTTTTTTGTCCAGTGCACAAACCTATATTACAAAAAGACCCTTCTCGATTCCCCCGTGGCGCACTTTTACTCGTTTACCGCCAGCCAAAACAACAGCCAGATTATGGCCGTGCCGGACGGCTGCATCGACATCTTATTTTCCTGCGACCCGCACCATCCGGAGGCCGCTGTCTGCGGCACCGTCACAGAGAACACCCCCGTCGCCATCGAACCGGGTATCACATATTTTGGCGTGCGCTTTCACCCCGGCATCCTCTCGCTTCGCTTCGGAATCAAAGACGCGGACCTCGTCAACAACCAACTTTTGCTGTCCAACCTGCCCGGCGGCCGTCATCTCGTGGAGCAGATCACGGCGACAGACGCGTTCACCCGGCGCATCGATCTCTTTGCCGACCAGTTTTTGAGCGGCATCGGCGATTGGATGGACTCCCCCTCCGGCCGCCTGCTGGGCGTGCTGCTCGCCCTCATCCTGAGCCGGAGCGGCGATGTCCAGGTGCGGGAGCTGGAAGAAGAAACAGGCTACTCCGCCCGCTACATCGACAAAGTGTTTCACAGCCATATGGGCGTGAGCCCGAAGGCGTATTGCAAATTCATACGGTTTCAGACATTTCTGCACCGTATGAACACACAGGGTGGGCAGACACTCGTAAATTTCGCGGTGGACGCCGGCTATTACGACCACTCCCACATGCTGCGGGATTTCAAGGCCTTCACTTCGCTCAGCCCCCAGCAGTACAAACAGACCATCAACCTGCCCGTGTACAGCCGCAAAATCATCGATCTGGCGCGCATGAACACCCTGTCGTCTCCCGACTGAACACCGTTTTTCTCTTGACATGCAAAAAATATCGGCTATAATAATATTAGATATTATTATAGCCGATTGGAGATTTTAAAGATGTATGTCAGACGTCACGCGGAAAACGCGGTTCGCAGATTGGCGCAGCAGTTTGGAGCGGTGCTTGTCACAGGGGCAAGGCAAGTGGGCAAGACGACAATGTTACACGAAGTCACGCAGGGGATACATTATGTCACGCTTGACGACCCCGTACAACTCAGTGCGGCAAAGGGGGCAAGCGGTTCGTTTCTGCGCGACAACCTGCCGCCCATTGTCATCGACGAGGTGCAGTATGCACCGGAGTTGTTTCCACACATTAAGATGAGCATCGACAAAAGCCACGCAAAGGGGCAGTTTTACCTAACGTGGGTTGCACCTGCAACCCACAACCAAAATTCTTGTTTTTTATTGCCGCTTCGCGGCAATAAGGTACTATCGGGTTCACAGCAGTTTCAGATGATGGAAAACGTCACGGAATCGCTTGCCGGACGGCTCGGCGTTGTCAATCTGCCTGGGTTGTCTCTCCGTGAGCAATGTGGCAGCGACAACACCATGCCTTTTTTATCTGCAGAAGAATATTACGACGCTTGCCGCACGTCGGCGCCGCAACTCAACGATTCGGTGATTTGACAGACGATACACCGCGGATCAATGCCGGAGATTGCCCTGCACCCCGAATACGACTGGCAGAGTTTCTACGCCGCGTATGTGCGGACGTATATTGAGCGCGATGTGCGCAAACTTACGCAAGTAGGCGACGATATAAAGTTTCTGCGTTTTATGACCGCCGCCGCGAGCATGACGGGGCAACTGTTGAATCTCGCATCGCTTGCACGGGATGTGAACGTCAGTCCGCCGACCGCCGAGCGTTGGCTGTCGATACTTGTGGCTGCAAACTTGGTGTTTTTACTGCAACCGTATCACACGAGCGTACTCAAACGCGCAATCAAGACGCCCAAGTTGTACTTCCTTGACCTCGGTCTTGCGGCATATCTCACCAAGTGGACATCGCCGGAAGTGCTGAAAACCGGCGCGGTGGCGGGTGCCTTCTTCGAGAGTTTTGTTGTCGGCGAAATCATCAAGAGTTATCAAAACGCCGGGATTCTCGACTTGCCGCTGTATTTTTACCGCGACCGCGCTGGCGTGGAGATCGACTTGCTCATAGAGCGCGACGGCGTCTTGCACCCAATCGAGATAAAGAAACACGCCGACCCGACACCCTCCGACATTCGGCATTTCGCCGTGCTTGACAAACTCGCAAACGTCAAACGCGGGTCTGGCTGTGTGGTATGCATGTACGACAAGTTGACAACGCTGCGCGGCGACAACCGCATTGTGCCGGTCGGGTGGTTGTAAACGACCCTTCCTGTCCTCCACGAGGATCACGTTGTTGTGGAACCGGCACACACCAGAACGCCCGCTGGATGGCGGCAAAGAGCGCCGCCGGCGGCCTGATGGTCGTCGCCACCGGCGACAGACTGTTTGAGGCAAACGCCCTGCACTTCACGCGGACAGGTCTGGCAGCCGGGCATCCGTATCAGCTTCGGCCGCTCAAGCAGACGGTCCTCTCGGTCAATTTCGGTTCGCGCGGGACGGGCAATCAGTCCTGCGGCGCGGCAACGCTCCCGGAATACCAACTGCAGGTGGGTCACAAAAGTTACAGCTATACGCTGCTCCCGATCCCGGCCGCGGCGGCACTGGATACACTGAACACCGCCGCGAGGCAGTACAGGGATGCGCCGAGTTTTGCATTCGGCGACTATGAAATATCCGCCGCTATCCACGAAACCACGGCCGCCGTGACACTGACCGTCGTCGACAATGTGCAGGACCTGGCGTCCGCGACACTCCTTCTCGCGGTGTACGACGCCGGCGGGCGTCTGAAGTCGGTTGACAGCGCATCCGTCGCCATCACGGGCGCAGGGGACTACACCGCCGATTTCGTGCTGTCCGCTCCGCTCTCCTCAGGGGAATCTGCCAAAGCGTTTGCGTGGAAGGACGACAATTCACCCGTGACAGAGAGCCGTTTGATACCCTGAACATGTGACGGCCGGCGTTTGCGCCTGCCGCACAGAGATCTTGTCGACACACTGGGCACATTGCAAGCCTCACAAACACATGAGGAGACGGCCGGCAGTATACTGCCGGC